>DXZL01000065.1 GCA_019419725.1 Veillonella sp.
CTATCCTGACCTTCCAGTAACCGTATTAGACGATGAAGCTGGACCACAGAAAATAAGTGAAAAGCTATGTGAAGATTCGCTCTTTGGCGATCAAAAGGTATTTTGTTTAGTGAATTTACCTATTATTCGTAAAAGCGGTAAAAATAGCGATGCTTGGGTTCCATTATATGAACTTCTCATGGAATATAACGGGGATAACCCCATCCTTTTGATTTATCATGATATGATTGATAAACGCATCAAGCAAAATAAAGAGATTTTAGATAAAATACCAAATCATCAATGTAAGCGCCTTGAAGGGGCAGACCTTGTAATGTGGATACGTCAGTACTGTACGTCTAATGGTTTTAAAATGACACCTGATGCACAGGAATATGTAGCGCATCTCATCGATTTGTGGCAAGATGTACCAGTTTCTTTTATGAGAACCGAATTTGACCGCTATTTTTTACAAATAACAGGTGATAAAGTCATTACGAAAGAGTTCCTCGAAGAAAATGGTAGTGATTATGGAGCTAAAAATATTTTCACCTTTAAAGAGGCTCTGTTAAAGCGAGATATTGATACATTACTTGAACTATTTCCGTTTATGTTCGGCTATAAAGAATTAGACCGTGCTATGAGCTATATTGAGGGGCAATTACGTTTACAGTTACTAGTTAGTGAATGTCGCCAAGCGGGAATGTCTGTTCAAGCTATACAAAACCTATGTAAGGATTATGATTCGTCATTTAAACCATATCCAATTAAGCTAGCTTATGAGGCGAGTTCCAGAATTTCAATTAAGGCGCTACGAGCTTTATTAAAAGGGCTCTATGAGATTATTTTAGATAGTCGTAGCAGTAAGGGCGATATTTGGCGATTTAGAGATTTATGTATTACCTATTGTGGGTATAAGGGATAAAAATGAAAGTACGTTATCGTGTTGTACCAAAACAGAATAAGAAATCATCCTTTTATGTGAACTGTCATAGCCAACATGTGACGATACAAGCTGCAGATTCTGCGTTTTCTACATTGCTTAGTTTGCGTGAAAGATTATCTGCATGGTATAAGGAGAAGAATATATCCTTTGATGATATTCCGACAAATACTGATACAGCTTGTTGTTTCGCCTGGAAGGTAGATACTGAAACAGGGGAAGGCTTAGATACCTACTATTATGGTGGTGGCTGTGGTGCTGGTGAATGGATTGAGGCCGCAGAGGCGCAACGGGAAGCCGAAGAGGCTAAAAACCAAGCGCCTAGAGGTAAGTCTTTTGCTGGTTATGATTATGAAGATGACTATGCCGAGTTTGATGATTTTGCACCGTTTGTAGAGGCGGTTGAACTTGGTTATTTTAATAATAGCCCTGTAGTGGTTTCTCGACCTAATCAAACAGCAGCAGCGTCTAGTGGTAATGATACTGTAGCATCTGTTAGTAGCGCACCTAAAACAAGTAAAAGTTTTGGGCCTAAAAGCGCTACCAAATCTACTGCTAAAGGCAGTGAAGGGGATGGTAAATACCCTCGTCGTGCCCCGAAGGATGCTCCTACTGATGAAGGCATGATTTTAGGGCCTAAAATTGAGGGTGTTACCTCTAAAATCATGGGCACTTTGGATACGCCTAGTGTTATTTTTGAAGGTGTATTTGTAGGTCTAGATAAACGTGATACTAAGACTGGTAAAAGTATCGTTAACGGCAGCATCGTAGACGATACGAATAGTATCAAATTCATCAAGTTTACTAACAGCCCTGAAGAAGGGGATGCCTTACTTAAACAGTTAAAAGGTTTACAACGCGTACGCGTACAAGGTAGCGTCAGCTTTGATGATCGATTTGATAAGGATTATATCTTATCTATTCGAAGCATTGAAGCTATGGAAACTACTAGTGTGGAACGCACTGAAAACCGTCCAGATTCCCGTGTAGAGCTTCACTTGCATACTAAGATGAGTGATAAGGATGCCCTCGTATCTGTTAAAGACCTATTTAAAACTGTAAAAAAATGGGGTCATCCTGCGGTAGCTATTACGGATCACGGCGTTGTACAAGCTTTTCCAGAAGCGCAGGCTCTTGGTAAAGAATTGGGTGTTAAGGTTATCTATGGTGTAGAAGGCTATCTCATTGATGATGAAATTGTTGCTCGTGATGAAGAGCCTATAGTAGATAAGAAGAAGAAAAAAGAAAAAGATAAACGTTACCATATTATTTTGTTAGCTAAAAATATGGTCGGTTTGCGTAATCTGTATAAGATGATATCTATTTCTCACCTTGAACACTATAAGGTGCGACCTCGTTTGCCTCGGTCTGTTATTGAAGAACATCGTGAAGGTATAATTATTGGATCTGCCTGTGAAGCTGGGGAACTTATGCAGTCCATCGTTCGCGGTGCCACAAAGGAAGAGCTACTACAAGTAGCATCCTTCTATGATTATCTTGAAATCCAACCACATACGAACAATATGTTCTTGGTTCGTAAAGGTCTTATGCCGGATGAACAAGCCCTTATCGATATGAATAAAACCGTTATTGAATTAGGGGAAGCCTTAAATAAACCAGTATGTGCTACTTGTGACGTTCATTATTTAACACCAGAAGAAAAAATCTACCGTGAAATTATGTTGACTGCCTGTGGTTATCCAGACGCAGATGAACAACCTGATTTACATTTACGTACCACTGATGAAATGTTAGCATCCTTCCCTTACTTAAGTGAAGAAAAGGCCTATGAAGTAGTTGTTACTAATACTCGTGCAATTAATGATAGCATTGAAGATATCAAACCAGTTCCAGACGGCACATATTCTCCAAAAATTGAAGGCGCTGATGAAGCTTTCACAGAAATGTGTTATAGAAATGCGAAGGCTATTTATGGTGATCCATTGCCACGCGTTGTACAAGAACGTTTAGACTATGAATTGGACTGTATTATTTCCAATGGTTACGGCGTATTGTATTACATTGCTCATAAGCTAGTAAAAAAATCTCTTGATGATGGCTATCTAGTAGGTTCTCGTGGTTCCGTAGGGTCTTCTTTTGCTGCTACCATGTCTGAAATTACAGAGGTAAACCCATTACCGCCGCATTATGTATGTCCTAACTGTAAATATTCAGAATTCTTTGAAAAGGGCGAATATGCAGGTGGTTTTGACTTGCCTCGTAAAGATTGCCCTGAGTGCGGTCATGCGCTACAAACGAATGGTCATGATATTCCGTTTGCTATCTTCCTTGGTTTCGAAGGCGATAAGGTTCCAGATATCGACCTTAACTTCTCTGGTGATTACCAAGCAAAAGCTCACAAATATACGGAAGAACTATTTGGTCGTGACAATGTATTTAAAGCTGGCACTATCGGTACAATAGCTGATAAAACTGCCTTTGGTTATGTTAAGAAGTACGCAGAGATTAGAGATATTCAAGCCCGTAGTGGTTTCTTTGAACATTTGGCAAAGGGCTTTACGAATGTAAAGAATACGACTGGGCAACATCCTGGTGGTATTATGGTATGTCCGCGTGATATGGATGTGCATCACTTTACACCTATACAGCATCCTGCGAATAAGAAGGAAAGTGGCGTATTAACGACGCACTTTGACTATCACTCTATCGAAGGTCGTATGACTAAGCTTGATATTCTAGGCCATGATGATCCGACCATCATTCGTATGCTAGAGGATTTGACTGGTATAGATGCAAAAACTATACCATTTGATGATCCAAAAACATTGAGTTTATTCTCTTCTACGGAGGGGATTGGTTTAACACCTGAACAATTACAAGGTGACCAAGTAGCCAGCTTGGCTGTACCAGAATGTGGTACGAAGTTTGTACGGGGCATGCTTGAAGATTCTCGTCCGCAAACATTCTCTGACTTAGTTCGTATCTCTGGTTTCTCTCATGGTACAAACGTATGGCTCGACAATGCGCAAGACCTCATTAAAAATGGTACTTGTAAATTGAACGAAGCTATTTCTACCCGTGACGACGTAATGAACTTCTTGATCCATCGCGGTATGGATAGAAAGCATAGTTTCTTCGTAATGGAAAACGTGCGTAAAGGGAAGGGCATTGAAAAACGGAATAAACAAGGGCAAGCTACGACGGAATTTGAAGCAGAAATGCGTGAAAATAATATTCCTGAATGGTTTATTGAATCTTGTAAAAAGATTTCTTATCTATTCCCACGGGCCCATGCGGTTGCTTATGTAATGATGGCTTTCCGCATTGCGTGGTTTAAAGTGTACCATCCATTGGCATTCTATGCGGCATACTTCTCCATTCGTGCAAAGGCATTCGACTTACGTATCATGACAGGAGACCTTAAAACTCAAATGACTGAGTTTAACCGTATTAAGGCTCTCGATCGCGCTGCCAGTCCAAAAGATAAAGACCTTATGAGCGCTTTAGAAGTATCTATGGAAATGTATCAACGGGGATATCGTTTTATCAATGTAGACATTCAACACTCCGAAGATAGACGCTTTAGCATTAAAGATGGTGCCTTATTACCGCCATTCTTAGCTATTGATTCCTTAGGTGAAACGGTAGCTGATGCTATCGTAGCAGAACGAGAAGAACGGCCGTTTACATCTCTAAAAGACTTGCAACGTCGTTGTAAGGTATCTAATACCATCATTGATCTTATGAAAGAACTCAAATGCTGTGGTGAACTACCTGAAGACGAACAAATGTCACTCTTTGGAGCATAATAAATACAAGATAAGCCTCAAATACAAAATAAGCACTATATCCAAAATAGGATATAGTGCTTATTTTTGTATATTTTGCTACAATAAAGTTAAATTGTGTTGTATTTAAATAGATTCCTCTAATAAAGGGTGTGTTGTGTAATGATAAGTAGATTATTGAAGTTTTTAGGTATTAATTCATCGGATGGTAATATTTCTAAAGAACTAAAAATGAAATCAGAAGATAATAGATGTGGGTCGAATATTACTAAGGAGCATCAAAATCAACCTATAGAGATTGAATTTTGGGATATTGAGCCCGAGGATGTGCCTGAGTTAGAAGAATCCGATATTCCAGGTGTATATTTTAACGAATTCCGAGAATATGTTGATGAAGAGGGGAATAGACTATCTCCATCAGATCTAGATGCAATACGGTATAAAGACGATTACGAGGACGATTATTATAGATAAAAGAGGAGTCATCAAATGATGACTCCTCTTTTTGAAAGTTTTGCAGTTTATTTAGTTTGGCAGAGTTTTGTAAATTTGGCAGATTTTTAGTATAGAGATTTATATTTCATCCAGTTTGTTTTGGCCATTTCTTTAAGTTCTGTACCACGGCCATCAAGGATTGCATTGATCAAGTATTTGCTAAAGCCTTTAGCTTGTTGATATGCAATTTTAGGCGGCATAGCAAGTTCTTGTTTATCTACGCGAACGTTAACGATGACTGGACCATTATGGTTGAGAGCTTCCATAATTTTTTCATCTACTTCGCTAGAGTTTTGAATGCTTACACCTTTAATGCCAGCTGCTTCCGCAAGTTTGCCAAAGTCTGGATTTACAAAGTCCGTAGCATAGTCTAGGTAGCCAGAGGCTTTCATTTCCATGGCGATGAAGCTAAGTTCTTCGTTGTTGAATACAAAGATTTTAACTGGTAAGTTAAGTTGTTTTAATGTTAACATATCTCCCATCATCATTGTGAAGCCACCATCACCGGAAAGGGAGATGACTTGACGATTAGGACATGCATTTTGAGCACCGATGGCATGCATCATGGCATTGGCCATGGAGCCGTGATTATAAGAACCTAAGATGCGACGTTTACCGTTTGTTTTTAAATGACGAGCAGTCCAAATAACTGGTGTACCTACGTCAAAGGTAAAGATAGCATCTTCAGCAGCTAATTTATTAAGACGGTTTACAAAGTATTGAGGGTGAATTGCGACACCATCTGGTTCAGCTACCGCATAGCTATCTAAGTCGCCTCTAAATTTAGCATATGCTTTGCGTACAGTGTCGATGAATTCAGTATCACCTCGTTGACCAACAAGAGGTAATAATTCTTTTAATGTATCTTTTACAGTACCAATAATACCTTGTGTAAGAGGAACACGACGACCTAAAGCACTAGGATCTCTATCCACTTGAATTACTTTTGCATTTTCTGGATAGAATGGACGGTACGGGAAGTCTGTACCAAGCATTACGAGTGTATCACATTGTTCGATAGCACGATAACCAGATGTATAGCCTAATAGACCAGTCATACCTACATCATATGGATTATCCCATTCAACCCATTCTTTACCTCTGAAAGCGTGTACTACAGGTGCTTGTAAGCGTTTTGCTAATTCTACAACTTCGTCATGAGCACCTTCACAGCCTGCACCACAGAAGAGAGTAATGCGTTTACCAGTTTCTAAATGAGCAGCCATTTCTTCAATATCGGCGCGTTGTGGCACGATATGAGGTAAACGAGGAGGAGTCCATACAGGTAACTCATCAATTTCCATTTCCATTACTGCAACGTCCCCAGGAAGAACGATAACAGCAACATCTTGATTGCCTACAGCTGCGTTCATAGCACGGAATAGAATTTCAGGCATTTGTTTAGGATTGGATACAAGTTCACAAAAACAAGAGCATTCTTTAAACAAGTTTTCAGGATGTGTTTCTTGGAAATAATTTAACCCTACTTCAGATTGAGGAATGTGGGAGGCAATAGCCAATACTGGAACACGATTGCGGTGGCAATCAAAGAGACCATTAATCAAATGTAAGTTACCAGGGCCAGAACTACCAGCACATACAGTTAATTTATGAGTTAAGGATGCTTCTGCACCTGCAGCAAAGGCTGCTGTTTCTTCATGACGTACATGTTCAAAGGCGATCTTACCATTACGGCGTAAACTATCGTTTACAGAGTTTAAACTATCGCCAGTGATACCATAAATGCGTTCGATGTCCGCATTGGCTAAGACATCTATGAGTACATCAGAAATTCTTTTTTTTGCCATATTATCACCTTAATTTAATAATTAATATCAATATAATATAGTTATTTAAACTATATATTTCATAATAGTCCTATTCATATTGTAAATATGTGATATAAATCACCAACTTTTGTATACATAGTTTATAGAGTTTTAATCTTAAAAACTTAAATCACATTTATAAATAAAAAAAGAGAATACATATGATAAATATAAATATCATGATTTATTTAATAATATTTCTCAGTATAAAACTATACTTCTTGCATAACACTAATAAAAGTGTTACTATTAATCCATAAAGAAAATAGATGAGTCTTTGGGGACAGGTGAAATTCCTTACCGGCGGTATAGTCCGCGAACCTTATGGGTATGAATCGGTGCAATTCCGATACCGACAGTACAGTCTGGATGAGAAAAGACAAGGCGCATTTGTTGCGCGTAATTATGATTACCCAAGGACTATGTACATAGTCCTTTTTTTATTGAGGTGATATGGTGGATGACGTAGTATATATGAAGCGCGCCATTGCACTGGCAAAATTAGCCACAGGTCATACCTCGCCAAATCCTTTGGTGGGTGCCGTAGTGGTTAAAGACAATACAATAATCGGTGAAGGTTATCATCATAAGGCTGGTACAGCTCATGCTGAGGTTCATGCCTTAAACCAAGCTGGTAATAATGCTAAAGGTGCTACTTTATATGTAACCTTAGAGCCATGCTCTCATTATGGTAAAACTCCACCTTGTGCGCTGCGTATTATCGAGGCTGGCATAGCTAAGGTCGTTGTAGGTAGTACAGATCCTAATCCACTAGTATCGGGAAAGGGTATGGATTTACTCCGTGAAGCAGGCATAGAGGTTGTTTGCCCCGTATGTAGTGAGGAATGTGCTGAACTAAATGAGCATTTCTTTACCTATATACAGACAGGTAA
>DXZL01000066.1:0-6008 GCA_019419725.1 Veillonella sp.
AAATCATTAACACCAATACCGATGTGATCCACTTGTAATACTTTAAAAGCCATTTCGATTATCTCCTTTTCAAGGCTAAATCTCTAATGCTATGTAGTCGCCGTCTACTTTAGCACGCTTGTCATTACGCCGTTAACAACTGTGTATGGATCGCTTTCGCGTTCATTAACAGCTGCCACTTGGCTATTAAATTCGTCGCTTGTAACGATTTTATCAGCTACATAACGACCAATTTGTTCATTAATCATTGCGATGATTTCATCACGAGTACGTTCTGCCCGACGAGATTCCAATTCACCAGAATCTTCAAGATACTCAAAATGTTCATCTAAAGCGTCGATGAGTTCATCTACGCCTTGGTCCTTGCTAGCAATTGTGCGCTTAATTGGTGGGCGCCATTTTACTTCACGAGAGTCTAGGTCAAGCATCATTTCAATTTCTACATTCAAACGATCACAACCATCTCGGTCAGCTTTATTGATAGCAAATACATCGCCTATTTCAAGAATACCCGCTTTGATAGCTTGGATATCATCACCGAGACCAGGAACAAGTACTACCAATGTAGTATCTGCATTTTTAACGATATCTACTTCGGATTGACCTACACCTACTGTTTCAATGATTACTAAATCCATGCCAAAGGCATCCATGAGTTTTACAACGTCCGCAGTCTTTTTGGATAAACCACCAAGACTACCACGCGTGCCCATGCTTCGAATAAATACATTTTCGTTTAATGTCAAATCATTCATTCGAATACGGTCCCCCAAGATAGCACCACCAGAGAATGGGCTAGTTGGGTCGATGGCAACGATGCCGATTTTTTTACCTTGATCTAAATAATGTTTAACAACTTTATCAGTCAAAGTACTTTTACCAGCACCAGGGGCCCCAGTAATACCGAGAATACGTGCATTCCCTGTTTTAGGGTAAATTGCCTTCATAATATCAATGGCATTTTCATACTCGTTTTCTACAGCTGTTATGGACCGTGCTAAGGCTAGTCGGGAACCTTCAAAAAGTTCTTTAACTAAATCCACTCGCCTCACCACCTATCTTAAAATATGGGAATAGAGGGGAGTCAACCATTCAGTTGAACCCCTCTCTTGCCCAATTAATTATTTAACGTTTTCGTTGATGAATTTAACGATATCGCCAGTTGGTGTACCAGGTGTGAATACTGCTGCTACGCCAGCTGCTTTCAAGCCAGGGATATCAGCGTCAGGAATAACGCCACCACCGATTACAAGTACATCGCCCATGCCTTTTTCTTTCAAAAGTTCAACAATTTTAGGGAACAATGTGTTATGAGCACCGGAAAGAAGGGATAATGCAACTACATTAACGTCTTCAGAAAGAGCTGCTTCTACGATTTGTTCTGGAGTTTGACGAAGACCAGTGTAGATTACTTCGAAACCAGCATCGCGAAGTGCGCGTGCTACTACTTTTGCACCACGGTCATGACCATCAAGACCTGGTTTTGCTACGATTACTCTAATACGTTTTTCTGCCATGATTAATTACCTCCGAAATTAGCCGATATTATAATGTGGAATGAGCTTCGTATTCACCGAATACTTCGCGCAATACATTACAAATTTCACCCAAAGTAGCATATGTTTTAACTGCATCAAGAATTAATGGCATCAAGTTAACGTTTTCATCAGCTGCACCAGCTTTAAGAGCTGCTAATGCTTTATCAACTGCTGCTTGATCGCGGTTAGCGCGAACTGCTTGAGTTTTCTTGGATTGGTTAACACCAACGGAAGCATCTACGCGAAGTAAGTCTTTTGGAGCTTCTTCTTCAACTTGGAATTTGTTTACGCCAACGATTGTGCGCAAGCCAGATTCAACTTCCATTTGCCATTTGTAAGCAGATTCTTGAATTTCTTTTTGGATGTAGCCTTTTTCGATTGCTACTACAGCGCCGCCCATTTCATCAATTTTCTTGATGTATGCCATAGCTTCGTCATAGATAGCGTTAGTCATAGCTTCTACATAGTAGGAACCACCCAATGGGTCAACTACGTCAGCTAAACCAGATTCGTAAGCCACGATTTGTTGTGTACGAAGAGCTACTTGTACAGATGCTTCTGTAGGAAGAGCCAACGCTTCGTCACGGGAGTTTGTATGTAAGGATTGAGTACCGCCCATTACAGCAGCTGCAGTTTGAAGAGCAACACGAACGATGTTGTTATCAACTTGTTGTGCAGTCAACATGGAACCAGCTGTTTGAGTATGTACACGAAGCATCATGGATTTTGGTTTTTTAGCACCAAAACGTTCTTTCATGATTGTTGCCCATAAACGGCGGGATGCACGGAATTTAGCAACTTCTTCAAGTACGTTGTTATGAGCATTCCAGAAGAAGGAAAGACGACCAGCAAATGTATCAACATCAAGACCAGCTTTCAAAGCTGCTTCTACGTATGCGATACCATCAGCAATTGTGAATGCGATTTCTTGAGCTGCTGTGGAACCTGCTTCACGGATATGGTAACCGGAGATGGAGATTGTGTTCCATTTTGGAACATTTTGAGAACAATATTCGAAGATATTAGTAATCAAACGCATGGATGGTTTTGGTGGGAAAATGTAAGTACCACGAGCTGCGTATTCTTTCAAAATATCATTTTGAATTGTACCTTTCAATTCTGTGGAAGGTACGCCTTGTTTTTCAGCTACTGCGATGTACATTGCCAACAAAACGGATGCTGGAGCGTTGATTGTCATGGATGTGGATACTTTACCAAGATCGATGCCGTCGAACAAGATTTCCATATCTGCCAAGGAGTCAATCGCTACACCTACTTTACCAACTTCGCCTTCTGCAACTGCATCGTCGGAGTCATAACCAATTTGTGTAGGTAAGTCGAATGCACAGGAAAGACCAGTTGCACCAGACTCGATTAGGTAGCGGTAACGTTTGTTAGATTCTTCTGCTGTAGCGAAGCCTGCATACATACGCATTGTCCAGAAACGACCACGGTACATAGTAGGTTGTACGCCACGAGTGTAAGGGAATTCGCCAGGCATACCCAAATCACGTTCATAGTCAAAACCTTCGATATCAACTGGTGTATATACACGGTTGTATTTTAAATTTTGACGTTCTGGAGTTTTTGCACTTTTTTCGTCACAAAGTTTGTTGTACTCAGCAATTTGGGCTTTTAAGTTTTCGTAAGCCATGTTTTCATCATCCTCCTAAAAAAACAGGTTATTTTTTCATGCTTCCAGTTTCTGTGAAGCGTTTATGCCAAGAAAGAGCTTCATCAAGCAACATAGGTGTATGGGCATTCTTTGTTGCAGCTAATGCTTTTTCTAGGTATTCAGTTAACATAGGTTTGTAGTCTGGGTGAGCACATTTTTCAATGATCAAACGAGCTCTTTCCACTGGGCTCAAACCACGGCAGTCAGCAACACCTTGTTCTGTACAGAAAATCATAGTGTCATGTTCTGGATGATCCACATGAGATACATATGGAACGATAGAACTGATGTCGCCATTTTTAGCAACGGAGTTAGTGCAGAAAATAGTGAGATATGCACTACGTGCAAAGTCACCAGAACCACCAACACCATTCATCATTTTGCTACCCATAATATGAGTAGAGTTTACATTGCCAAAAATATCAAATTCGATAGCGGTATTCATGGCAATGACACCAATACGGCGAGCAATACCAGGGTTGTTGGAAATTTCTTGTGGGCGAAGAATGATTTTTTTACGGTATTCATCAATATTCGCATAGAAACGTTTCAACCCATCTGGAGAAGGACTTAATGCAGTACCAGAACATACAGTTACTTTACCAGCATCGATCAAGTCGAACATACCATCTTGGATTACTTCTGTATAGATGGACAAATCTGTGAATGGGCCTTTAGCAAGACCACTGATTACAGCATTCGCTACGGAACCTACACCAGATTGTAATGGAAGCAAGTTTTTAGGTAAACGACCTTCTGCAATTTCTTGTTCAAAGAATTTGATAAGGTGTTGACTCATTGCTTTTGCATCATCATCGATAGGTGCCAAAGGTCTTGTTGTATCAGGAACATCACAAGGTACTACTGCAACAATTTTACTTGGATCACAAGGAATTGCTTCAGTACCAATACGATCACCAGGTGTTTCCAATGGAATTGGTTTACGATGTGGTGGATCGAGTGGTTCATAGATATCATGCATACCTACCAAGGAAAGTGGTTGGGATACATTCACTTCTACGATAACTTTTTTAGCTTGGCTAACAAATGTTGGAGAGTTACCAACAGATGTAGTTGGAACAATGGAGCCATCTTCGTTGATTTGTGCAGCTTCAATAATTGCTACATCTAAATCACCAAAGAAACCATAGCGAACATTTTGTGCCATTGTGCTTAAATGCATATCAATGTATTTAACAGCACCGCTATTTAAGGCTTTACGTGTATCCCCATTTGTTTGATATGGGAAACGACGATTGATACCGTTAGCACGAGTTAACGCGCCATCAGCTTCATCACCTACGGAAGCACCTGTCCACAAATCGATTTTGAATGGTTCTTTTTCCATTCTTTCTGCCAATGCCAATGGCACTGCTTTTGCATAACCAGATGGAGTAAAGCCGGAAATACCAACTTTATCGTTAGGGTTAATCAAAAGAGCTGCATCATAAGCAGTGACAATTTTACCTTGGAGGGCCGCACATTTAACGCGGTCTTTGATGTCTATCACCATTACCATCTCCTTTAAGAGTAACATTGTATAAACGACAGTTTGATCTCTTGGTCGTTCCTTAAACCGACTTCATCGTAGTCCACATCCAACGTATTGTCAACTTATATGACTAAAATGTATTTTTCATCACATTTTATGGGTGCATTATGATTAAAATGCATAGATTTTCATATATTCACATAAGTTTTATTCACATCGCTATAACTCACAGGAATTATCGATTTATGGCACATATTGATGTTTTTCAATTAAATCGAACTCTCTCTATACAATATATAGACCCTTTTCAATATAAAACAACATCTCACACACAAGAACTAGACCATACACCTCCCTATAAAGATACAAAGATATACAAAAAACCGGCTTTCAAATGTCAACGATAATGTTCAATTATGTCTAACATTAGAAAACCGGTTATAACCTCTTAATACATACCTACCTAAGGTATGTATTAAGTATACCATATTATGAAATTATATATCTACTATAAAACATACTAATTATACAAGCTACTGAAATTATGTAGATTTATCAGCAGACAGCTGAACTTTTACAAAGGCCCCTACCCAGCCAAACAATTGCCAAAACACAATAGTCACTTGATGACTGTATAACTCAAAATCAGATAAGCCACTAAATAAAACACCTATAGCCAACGCTCCTACACCAATTTGCGCAGCTTGACGGAATATATCCCCTTTAAGTCTTATAGATGTAATAACATGACCTACGATAACTGCTAGGAATGATAGCAATCCGGGGATACCGGCTTCAGCTAACATATTAAGGTATAAATTATGAGCATGATACATCAAGACGTGAGGTCCTTGAATATAGTAATTATAGTCTGGATATACTAAATAAAATGTATTCCACCCAATACCAAAGATAGGATTTTCTCGTACGATATACATAGTACTATCCCATAAGGCCCATCGAAGATCAGCGGATGTATCATGACCTTGGAATATAGACCACAGCCTTGAAGCTATTTCACCATCATAAAAGTACAAAATTATTGGCACTGCTAATAGGGATAAGAATAATCTTCGCTCCACAAAGATTGCCCAATACAAAATCATCGCTCCGAAGCTAATCCAAATTCCCCGAGAATAGGTTAATAGCATCGTTAAGAATAATATAATACCTATAATTAGCATTGAAATAACTTCGCGTGTACGATTTTCCTTCATATATACCAAGATATAACTGATACATACGCTGAGTACCATCAATAGATAGGCGCCCAATAAATTAGGATTTTGTAATGTAGACGACA
>DXZL01000066.1:6108-7759 GCA_019419725.1 Veillonella sp.
AGTACCATCAATAGATAGGCGCCCAATAAATTAGGATTTTGTAATGTAGACGACATGCGACGCATCAATTTAGGGAACTGTGCTGCATCTACCCACTCTTTTATATGTATATTAGGAACAAATACATATTGATAAGCACCTATGATACACACTAGAACTGCAGTACCTAGCAAGGCACGAAGAAAATAGTTCCACTGTTTAGGCGTTTGAATGTATGTACGAACCAAATAATACATACCGCCACTGGCCACAATTTGATAAAACCAACTTTGAATTGACCAATCCCAATTTTCTGACACTATAGAAGATAAGCCAGTCCATACCACAAAGATCATAACAGACCAAGATAAATAGCCTGTTGGTAAGCTCAAAGATTTACTAGATATTAAATCATATAGTGCAAGTCCTATCGCTAGCCAAAGGAGCACATCACCCACCATTGGTTGCAAAGGCATGGCCACAACAACGCCATAAATTAAACGTTCAATATAGAATGTAATTCTCTTCTGATTAGGAATAAGTGAGAGTTCCATAGGCTCACCTTAGTGACTCATCTCATGGTTAAACCACTGACGAGCATCCCCTAAAATATATAAAGAACCACAAACAGTGATAATATCACCAGTTTTTGTATGTTTATATGCTAAAGCCAATGCGTCTTCAACAGAATCTGCTGTTTGCGCTATAGCTTTTGGAACGATGTGACGTATTTTCTCAACCAAAACCTCTGGCACTTCAGTCCTATCTGTTGGAGCTGGTACAACTAGGACCGTATCGCCCGCCTTAACAACTTCGCGGATAATAGCATCTTGATTTTTATCTTTAAGAATTGCCATCACGATCGTTTTTGGAGTGTCCTTAAATAATTCAGCATAGGTCATACTGAAAGATTCAGCACCTGCCGCATTATGAGCACCATCAAAGATAAAGGTGCGATCCAAGCCTCGTTTAACTTCAAATCGACCAGCCCACGTAGTGCGAGCAAATCCTTCACGCATCGTTTCTTCACTGATGTTAGTATCTTCTTTCATCAGTAAACGCACAGCCATTAATGCACACGCAAGATTAACAGATTGGTGGATACCTGCCATCGTCGTAAACAACATTGCAGGAGCGGTATCATTAGTACTAACCGTAATCATTTGACCACCTGTTACAGCACTACGGCTATCGATACCAAAGTCTTTATTGAAAGCATACACTCTAGCATGTTTCTCTTTAGCTGCCTCTTCAATAATACGAAGAGGAGCATCCTGTGCAGCCGTTACAACAGGAATTTTAGATTTAATAATCCCTGCCTTGTGATGCGCAATCTCTTCAATAGTATCACCACAATACGCTTGATGGTCTATTGTTACATTGGTAATAACCGATACCTTTGGTGTCACGATATTAGTAGAATCTAGTAATCCACCTAAACCAACTTCCACCACCGCATAGTCCACATCTTGTTCTTTGAAGAACAAAAAGGCAGCAGCCGTCAAAATTTCAAATTGCGTTGGCGCTTCTATGCCGTTAGTAATGATAGTATCAACTGCCACTTTTACACGACTAATTAATTCACCGAAGGCTTCCTCTGTTATATTTCCATCATTGATTTGAATTCGCTCCGTATAGGATTGAAGGTGAGGCGATGTAAATCGCCCCACCC
>DXZL01000067.1 GCA_019419725.1 Veillonella sp.
TCAATAGATAAAGTCGCATTATATGTGGTAAAATGGAATGATGATGTAATGAAGGAGATTTTACTATGAGTTCCATTTTACCTACTCTAGGAAAAGATGTAAGTATAGATATTGGTTCCATACAGACGCGCCTCATGGGGGGGACGCGAGGAACTGTTATAAGCGAACCATCTATTATAGCAACTGATACAAAACAAGAAAAAGTAGTAGCCGTTGGGGATGAAGCGGCACGTCTTGTATTGCGTATGCCCGATATGTGGCGCCCTTTGACACCATTAAAAGATGGATTTATTGTGGACTATCGAGTTATGCACACGATGCTTAACTATTTTCTGAATAAAGTGTCTAATGCATTGCGCCGCGCTCGAGTTCTTGTTGGTGTTCCTTGTGGAATGACCGATGTTGAGCAAAGAGCGATGATGGATGCTGTTATTCAGGCGGGAGCACGCGAAGTATTTCTTATCGAACGACCTGTCGCTGCAGCCATTGGTTGCGGTGCACCTATCTTTGAAGCTCGTGGATCTATGGTCATTGATATTGGTGGTGGCACTGTCGATATGGGCATTGTTTCATTGGGCGGTATTGTAGACAGTAAAACGATTCGCTTCGGTGGCTCAGATATCAATAATGCATTGCTACGCTATGTACGTGAGTGTTTTGGGGTTATCGTTTCTGAAGAAATTATAGAAGATGTTAAACATACAGTAGGCACCGCTATGGCACCTTTGGAAGATGCGGAATATGCCTTTCAAGGTCGTGATATGATGAATGGTTTAGGCAGACGTTGTGTTATTCATCAGTCAGAGGTATATCAAGTTGTTAATGACTGTATTGCGGGCCTTTTAGATGAAGTGAAACAAATGATTCGTTCTGCTGAACCTGAGATTGTAGCAGATATTATGCAATATGGAATATATCTAACTGGTGGTACTGCGCAACTGTCGGGTTTGGCTGAGCGTATCGGGGGCGAGTTAGGTGTGCCTGTACATGTTCCGGATGCACCAGAGACAAAAGTCGTTGTGGGCCTTAACGGGGCTTCATCTGACTTGGTGAGCTTATCACGTTTTATTGTGAATTCTAAAAATAGAAAGGGCCAAGACTAATATGATACAGTCAGATAAAAAGTTAATTATCGTTGTTGTCATTAGCTGTATCCTATTAGCGTTGCTCGGATTTGCATGGAAACAACGAACTAGTATTCCTTTTGTTACTGTCACTCTTGAAGGTATTACAACGCCATTTGCTTATGGATCTGCCCGTTTGCTTGACGGTGTACAAACCGGTTTTACAGTGCTCAATAATGCTATTTCTGCAACTATTGAAAGTGATGAGGCAGCATCTCGCAAGGCTGCATTAGAACAAAAGGTTGTTAACTATGATGAAGTAGTAGCAGAAAATATTCGACTTCGTCAATTGCTCAACTATAAGAGCAATCATCCGGAATTCTCCATGACTTTAGCCGGTATTATTACAAAGGATTACGGCACATGGACAAATACTTTCACTATCGATAAGGGTAGTGAAGAAGGGATGGCTGTCAATATGGCTGTCGTTGTACCAAGTGGGGTAGTTGGTTTTATTACCGATGTATACCCTCACTCTTCTCGAGTACAAACCATTCTTGACCCACGTAGTGCAATCGGTGTTATTGTACAACGTCCTGAATCTCGCCTATCTGGCGTCGTAAAAGGTGATGGTGACTCACCTCGTACGCCATCAATGGTAAATATTGCCCGTGATGGTGATGTATTAGTAGGGGATAAATTAATCACCTCTGGGTATGGTGGTATCTACCCTAAAGGATTGCCTGTTGGTAATGTACAGTCCATCGAAAATGATACGGAAGGTTTTGTAAAGAATGCCGTAATTACACCAAGTGTGGACTTCTATCGTTTAGAAGAGGTATTTGTCCTTACATCATCTTCAGTAAGTGCACCACCAAAACCAGGGCTTGAGCCTAAACTGGTACCTCAAACACAACGGGATCAAGTTGAAGGGGCAAAGGGGGCCGTTAAACCATGACGCGTCTAGCTTTAGTACTCTGTGGATTCTTAATTTACTTTATACAGGCGCAATTATTGCCTGCTATTTTTCATACGAATTGGTTACCAAATTTAATTTTGACCATCATTGTTATGGTCACACTATTTAAAGGTCGTTATATGGGGCTGATGGCAGCTGTTATAGGTGGTATTGTACATGATGTATTGATATCTAACTTCTTTGGGCTCCATTTATTCCCTTACGTTCTTGTGGTTTACCTATTATCTGCAGTGAAACATCGACTCTATGAAGAACGTTGGTATTGGTCCAGTGCTATTGTAGCCATTTGTACATTGCTTGATGGATTTATCCGGAGCTTAATGATATTGGCCAGTGGCGGGGATTTACATATAGGGGTATATATGTGGCATATGGTTATACCTGTGCTATTTTGGAACGGTCTATTGGCTGCCATCGTACATGGATTATTGTGGCGTAAGGACGAACAGCAAGATTATATTTGGTAATAAATTAGTAAGGGGGTGAAAGAGTGCTTGAAGGCCTCTATAAACGAAGAAAAACGAGTCGCTTTGATGTACTCTTTTACATTGTAGCGGGCATATTTATAGTGTTAGCATTGCGTTTGTTTATGCTACAAATCTTGGCTGGTGGCTATTATCAAGCCAAGGCGGAAGGCAATCGATTGCGCATGGTACCGATGACTGCAGCACGAGGCGTTATGTATGATCGTAATGGTCAAATTCTTGTAGGCTCTCGACCTGCCTATACTATATCTATCATGCCTACCGGAAAGGCTTTGGATGATGGTGAAGTTGCTAAATTGGCAGCTTTATTAAAAATGAAGCCTGAAGATATTACAAAGAAGGTTAATGATCACAAGTATGGTTATGAGCCAATACGTATTGCTAATGATATTTCTATGGACGTAGTGACAACCATTGAAGAGCATCGTCATGAATTACCAGGGGTAACCATTGATGTTGAGCCACTTCGATACTATCCATATGAAACGATGGCTTCTCAATTATTTGGTTATGTTGGTGAAGTGAGTGAAGAGGAATTAGAAGAGCTAAAACAGCAAGACCCTAATACACTGGTAAGTGGCGGTACTATTTTAGGTCGTTCTGGTCTCGAAAAATTATATGATTCTATCTTGCGTGGTACCGATGGTGGTAAACAAGTTGAGGTAGATGCTACAGGTCGTCCTGTGGCTGAGGTAGATAGAAAACATACGGTGCCAGGTGCTAATATTCATTTAACCATTGATGTAAATCTTCAAAAGGCCGCTGAAGAGGCTGTTAAGAATCAGCTCAATCAATTGCGTGCACAAGGTATTCCAGCACAAGGGGCAGCAGTGGTGGCCATGGACCCTAATACAGGGGCTATTTTAGCTATGGTCAGTGCGCCTGAATTTAATCCAAACTGGTTTTCTAAAGGAATTACAACTGCTCAATGGAATCAGCTGAATAATGATAAAAATCATCCATTTGATAATAAGGTTATTTCTGGTGAATATCCACCAGGATCACCATTTAAGATTATTACCGGTACAGCAGCGTTAGATCTTAAAAAGGTTACTCCTGAAGAGATGATCTTTGATAGTGGTAAGCACTGGTTGATCGATAAGCGAAATGCAGAAGGTGAAGCCTTAGGCTGGCTTAACTTTAATAGAGCGCTTGCTAAGTCAGATAACGTTTACTTCTATGAAATGGGTAATCGCGTTGGTATAGAAAATCTCGATAAATATGCTGCTTATTTTGGCATTGGCGAAAAGACTGGTATTAATTTACCAGGTGAGGCGTCTGGCATTATGGCAAGCCCTGAGTATAAACGAAAAGTATATGATGAAGATTGGTACTTAGGTGAAACCTTCGATGCTGCTATTGGTCAATCTTTTACCTTAGTTACGCCATTACAAATGGCTGTTTTACTCAGCGAAGTAGCTAATGGTGGCATTAAATATAAACCTTATGTGGTAAGCCGCATTGATAATAAAGATGGCACTCCGAAAGAGATTTTCGGGCCTGATAAATTAGGTATTTTACCAGTTCCAAAAAATATTATGGACCTTATTCGAGAAGGTTTGCGTGATGTTACAAACGAAGGTGGTACAGCAGGGGACTTATTTAAAGGCTTCCCAATTAATGTAGCTGGTAAGACTGGTACTGCGGAAAACGCACATGGCCGGGATCATGGCTGGTTTGTAGCCTATGCACCATATGATAAGCCCCAAATTGTTGTGGTTGCACTTGTTGAACAAGGTAGCTTTGGTGCGGGCTCTGCAGGTCCAATCGTACGAGATGTGTTAGCCGCATATTTCAATGTACCATTAAATAAAAAAACGAATGATACAAATACTAAAAGTAATAAAGATAGTGCAACTGTAGGGAATACGTCTAATGGGCAGAAACCTCAGAATGCAGTAACAAGTGGGCAACCAAGAAAGGATTAGTATGGGCGAAATCATTGGTGTTGTATCCGGCAAGGGTGGCGTAGGTAAAACGACCGTCACTGCATGCTTGGGTGCAGCCTTAAGTCATGCAGGGCACCGCGTATTGCTCTGTGATGGGGACTTTGGATTGCGCGATTTGGATCTCGTGTTAGGCGTGGCAGATGAAATTATCTATGATGCACTTGATGCGAGTGAAGATAAAGAATATACAGATGATGCTATTGTATCGATTGCAGAAAATCTAGATTTCTTACCGGCTAGTCAAAGTGCACGCTGGGAAGATATAGGTCGAAAGAAGTATAAGAAATTAGTTCGTCGGCTTTGTGATGTATATGACTATATTTTGATCGATGCACCAGCAGGGATTGGTAAGGGCATTGAGTCAATTTTAGATCTTGTGAGTCGTTGTATCGTTGTGACCCATCCATTGTGGGTATCCTTGCGCAATGGGGCGCGTATGATTCAAGTGTGTCAAGAACATAATATTCGCGACTTTGCTATTGCCTTTAATGCAGTGCCTGTAGATAGTGAAGACTTAGATTTATATGATATGTTGGAAGTCCTTCGCGCCGAGTATGTAGGGGCTATGATTCCTTATGATGAAGATATCCTAACATATACACAAGATGGTCATTTGTTAGACCTTGCTTCTCATGAGTTTCGTAATGTATTAGCACCTCTTGTAGACTATGTTGTGACAGGCGATTGTTGGGAAGATTATGATGTACAAAAACAATTTGATGCCTATGTAACTAAGAAAAAAGCGGCTAAAGAAGAAGCAAGTACACCGACTCTTGCTTCAGCTGGTGAGTCTATCTTTGGAGATTCAAATACTGTTTTGTATATTAATCGCGGTGGATGGACTACTCAGCGTTTATTAGTGCAAGGTAAGCAAAGTTTATGGCGCCGTCGTAAATTGAAATAGGTGATATGATGTGGCGGAAACTATGGAATGATAGCGACTGGGCTATTATCATATGTACTTTTCTACTAGTTTGCATTGGCTTAGCAGCTATTGGCAGTGCAACTCATGTTAATCAAGAGCCTATTGGATTTGGTAGTTTAGTAGTAAAGCAACTTATATTTTTCCTTGCTAATGCAGCTGTTGTGATAGGCATGCAATTCCTTAACTACCATCGGTTAAAGGATTGGGGCAATATCATTTATGGCATTACTCTTTTGATGTTAATTGCCGTTATGGCCGTTGGTACATCTGCATTGGGTGCTCAACGGTGGATCCAACTGGGTCCTATTACCATTCAGCCATCAGAATTTTCTAAATTATTGATGATTATCTGTATGGCCAAAATGCTAGAGCCTCGTATTGGCAAGTTAGATACATTTAAGTCTTTAATATTGCCTGTATTATATGTTGGGGTACCTATTGGACTTGTATTTTTACAACCTGACCTAGGTACATCTCTTGTGTACATTGCCATTTTTGTGGGAATGCTATTTATCTCTGGCATTAAAACTAGACTCATAAAAATCATTGCAGGGACTGGTTTATTATTGATGCCTTTAGGCTGGTTTGTACTGAAAGAATATCAAAAACAACGTATTCTCGTATTCTTAAATCCAGATATTGATCCCTTTGGATCTGGGTATCATATTATCCAATCTAAGATTGCCATTGGTTCTGGTTTGATTTTTGGCAAAGGTATTTTTAATGGCACACAAAGTCAGTTGAACTTCTTACCAGAAAACCATACGGATTTTATTTTCTCCGTTATTGGTGAAGAGTTTGGCTTTGTAGGTTGTATCATAGTATTGTTATTGCTCTTTATGCTTATTTATCGCAGCATTAAAGTGGCGTATATGTGCAATGATAATTTTGGTATGTTATTAGCTACAGGTATTGCCACCATGTTTACCTTTGAGGTACTCGTAAACGTAGGTATGACAATTGGTATTATGCCTGTTACTGGTATTCCATTGCCATTCCTTAGTTATGGTGTTAGTGCATTGACTACGAATATGTTGAGTATTGGTATTTTGTTAAATATCGCAATGCAACGGACAAAATATATTTTTTAAATAACCTATATATAGGATTGATTGTGAAAGAAGTCTTTCAGAAAAGACGGAGGATGTATGATTCAATTAGATACGTCATGGTTACAACATGTCCAAAAGCCTGCTCGTTATACGGGTGGCGAATATAACAGTATCGTAAAAGATCACAGTACTGTTGATGTAACAATGGCATTAGCTTTTCCAGATGTATACGAAGTGGCCATGAGCCATTTGGGTATCAAAATTTTATATGGTCTTGTAAACCGTCGTGATGATGCAGCAGCGGAACGTGTGTTTGCACCTTGGCACGATATGGAAGAGGAGATGCGCAAGCGCAACATTCCTTTATTCTCTTTGGAAACTCGTACGCCTATTAAAGACTTTGATGTACTAGCCTTTACGCTTCAATATGAGATGAGCTTTACTAATATTTTGAATATGCTCGATTTGGCTGGCATTCCTATGTACGCTAAAGATCGTGATATGGATTTCCCGTTACTCGTATGTGGTGGCCCATGTGCATTTAATGTAGAGCCTATTGCAGATTTCTTTGATATTGTATCTCTCGGTGAATCCGAAGAATGGGGCGATGAATTTATCGACCTCTATAAAGCTGAAAAAGCAAAAGGTTTCCCTGGTGGTAAAGAGGCGTTTTTGCGTAAAGTGGCTCAAATTCCTGGTACCTATTGTCCAGCGTTATACGATGTAGAATACACAGAACAAGGCGATTTTAAATCTATTACACCTCGCTTTGAAGATGTACCGGCAGCTGTAGAGAAACGCATCGTAGAAGATGTAGAAAATGTATTTTACCCTACAAAACCTGTGGTGCCTTTCTTGGATATTGTGCATGACCGGGCAGTACTAGAATTATTCCGCGGCTGTACACGTGGTTGTCGTTTCTGCCAAGCGGGAATGCTATACCGCCCTGTTCGTGAAAAGACGCCAGAGCGTTTGCTTCAAATTGCTAAGGATACGATTGCTAACACTGGTTATAATGAAATCTCTTTGATGAGCTTAAGCTCTGCGGATTATTCTAAATTGCCAGAGTTAGTAGA
>DXZL01000068.1 GCA_019419725.1 Veillonella sp.
GCAGCACGCTCTTCAGACCACTCATATTCGCTAATACTATAAGGTATCTTATGAGTATCTAAAATACGTAATGCATTTGTTTTTTTATGTTTCTCTTTACCCACTATAACCTCCATATACTAGCATAACAAATAAATTTAATCATACCATAATATATTTCTATCGATAAATATATTTTTCATTACTATTTATTTACGATTTTATTAATATTTTTTAGTTCAATACGCAAGGTTCCATCATCATTAGTTTTGATTTCAATGAACTCGCGATTTTTCATATACTCTACAGGAAAAGAAATTTCAATGCCCGTATCGGTTTTAATCTTATGATGTTCGCCAACCTTCGTAGCAAACTCTCGATTAACAGGTAGAGGCCTCATCATATCCGCATCAGCTAATTCTTTCTTAGCCGCCTCTTGTTGAACAGGATTGGCTTTAAATACCTCTTCCACAATGCGAACAGGATCTACTGTATCAGATACTTCTGCATTTTTCGCAATCATAGACTTTGCAATCGTCAATTCAACGACACCATCTGACTCATGGGCTTGAGCCACCTTATCTACGATAGCTTTCACCTTTTTCACCGTATCTCTAGAAGATTGGTTAGTGCCTAATTGCAATACCTTATCTGCTAAGATATAGGATACTTCACCATCAAATTCACCTTTTGGTTCAAAAATTCGAACGCTAAAATCATGCAAATTAATCGATGCAAAGGTGCGTAACTTTTGTGAAGGCATAGGCAACACAGCCTTATGAGAAACAAGTTCTGTAGCTAAACTGCCATCATCTTCACTAAATAGTTGATGAGTAAAAGCATCATGAGCTTGGCACAGAAGAATGCAGATATAAGATGCATCCGTAACAGCTTCACAAATAATCGTATCGATAACAACGGAGTCCGTCGCTTGTTTCATATAGGTAAACAAGCTTTCACCTAAATTCTTAGATAACTCTATAAACTTGAGGTCTCCATTTTTATAATCGACTAATTGTTTACCAAATGGACTTGCATCATGCAAGGTACCTGTTCTAGCACCGGGGTCTTTGAACGCCTTAACTACATGATTTGCAATATAATCATGAATAGCTTGATCGCCAACCTTTAATTCATGTTCAGAGTATACAGCTAAAGAAGACGTAAAATCGAAAATCTCTAGCGCCGCCTTATTAATCTGCATGATGCCTCCTTATAACAGTAAAAACGATTACCCTTTATTATACCACTCTTTTAGCTTTCGTTTATCAACTTTTGAGCATTCTGTAAGAGGTAACATAGGAATAGAGTAGATGGATTTTGGCCATTCTATGGAAGGTCTATGATGCCGAATTGTTTCCATAACATCGGCGACTAGAATATTATCCTCCAACACCATATATGCTACAAAATCTTCCCCTTTTACATCATCTATGATATCGATAATAGCTACTTCTGAGACACCATCTATAGATTGCAAATAAGTTTCCATGGAGGGAATAGATATTTTATAGCCCCCCTTGTTTACCACATCGCCTTGTCGCCCAGTAAACATAAGATACCCCTCTGTATCTATATAACCACAATCATTAACGGTATATGTATCGGAAATACCTTCAATATGATATTTTGTAGTTACATATATAACCCCATCATCTGCTTTAATTCGGACCGTTGGGAATGGCCTGCCCACAGTACCTTCTCTATCTAACCACTCTTTACCTGTACAATATGTTATATAGTTAAGCTCAGTAGCACCATAATAAAGAATGAACTCCATGTTCGGACATATTCGTTCTAACTGTTCCATCAACTGTCGATCCAGTACTTGTGATCCTGCGATGATATAGTTAATAGAGTCTACTTTACTTTTGCAATGACGTACTAATAATCGTAATTTTGTTGGTAATGCATATATATGGTTCACCTGATATTCTTCAATAAGTTGTATCCATCGATTTGGGCGCAACGAACTCGTTGTAATAACTGTTCCTCCAGACCATAGCACAGCGATAACCATATTACTAACACCAGTGAAGCTAAAGCTTCCATGTAAGAATATTTTTGTATCTTTGTTGATATGAAAAATATCGTTTTGGATATCAAAGAACTCTCTCCACGAGCTCTCACTACGCCACAAAGGTTTTGGACGCCCAGTAGTCCCAGAGGTAAGTACGCCAAAGTCAGCTAAAGGTGCCACCCCTTTATATGCTATAATACGAGCCAATTCCTCAACATACTCTGTATCCATCTCGTTATGGCATACCATAGGAATATAACCGGTATACAATACCCCCAACCACTGTACAAGTTGTTCCCCAAATGATTGACTCTGAATTAAAAGAACTTTATTTTTTGCTGATTCTTTAACTTCAGTGAGATTTACTATATGACTAGTATCATCAATATCGATTGATAGAATAGCATCATATAGTTCACTATATGTATACTTTGTATCATCTATAATGAGAGCAATCTTATGAGGCTCTAATTCTTTATATTGTCGTAACCGTTCAATAATTGTCATTTTACATACGTTCCATAATCAAAGCAGTTCCTGTACCGCCTGCACCGGCAATAGCACACAAACCATAGCGACCATTACAAGATTCTAAAGCAGCCATACAATGAAGAGCTAATATAGCACCAGAACAGCCATAAGGATGTCCATACGCTAAGGCACCACCCAATTTATTATATTTTTCAAAATGCTTGGGATAGGCCTTATTGAAGAGCACATCAATGATAGCAAAGGCTTCGTTCCACTCTACTACATCAATATCATCCATCGTTAGACCAGTGCGTTTTAAAATCGCTTCAGTGCTTTCTAAAGCTCCTTCTGGGCTAAACTGAGGATTTCCCGCCCAAGGCATAATACTATGAATTCTAAAGGGCCCTTTTTCATTAGATACGTATACAAAAGCCGCGCCATCATGAGTTAAACAAGCATTACCTGCATTTGTAATAGAGTTCTTACCTAATAAGGGCTTCATCCTGGACAAGAGTTTTTCGTTCATTTTAGGTCTAATGCATTCATCAACACAGGCTTTGCCATCGATGGTAATAGGCATAATGTAAGATTTCAAATGCGGATTATTTAAAGCTTCAGAAGCGCGTTTGTGACTACCAATAATATAGGGATATAAATCTTCCTTGAGTACATTATGTTTTTGAATCGTCCTCTCTGCCCCTTCTAACATAGCTAGAGGAGAACAATCGTTAGGGCTAAACTGAGCAACCTTATATAGGCCTTCACGATTATCTCCAGTTGCATAAATTCGGTCTGGTTGTAATGAAGAGCTTTCAATGCCACCAGCAATAGCAGAATTCATCACGCCTGACGCAATATGTGTATAGGCCATCTCAATACTCATCAAGGCTGATGCACATTGCATATCTACGGTAATCGCAGGAACAGAATTCGGTAAATTAGTCATGAGCCCCATAAGGCGACCAATATTCCCACCTGTACCAACTGCATTACCACAAAAGATCCCATCCACTTGTGAAATATCATAACGATTGATTAATTCATTAATGAGTTGAGCTCCTAACATTTCAGGTCTCATATTTCTATATTGTCCATTTAATACGCCTACAGGTATTCTAAGCCCACCATGAATATATACTGACATATTAGCTCCTATAAGAAAATGCAGAAAAGAGGCATCCCAAGGAATGCCTCTTTTCATTATTACATGCTAAATTTTAATTTTAGTTGCTAGCCAGGATGCAACGAGACATTTTACGATATCCCCAGGAATAAATGGGAACATAACTACAGGCAACGCCGCCCAAAGTTCTGTTTTGGTAACAATCATAAAGCCTGCCACACCAAATAGGTATACTACAGGAATTGTAATTACAAGAGAGCGCCATGCATAAGAGAAAAAGCTCTTTTTAGACCCTTTAAATACACTTAGTAAAGTATATGCTATTGGCCAAGAGAAGATAAATCCCCCTGTAGGTCCCAATAATTTACCAAGACCAGCTGTACCTCCAACGAATACAGGTAGACCAACGGCTCCTAGCAGAACATACACGACAAATACTATAAAAGCATCCTTTGGTTGCAATAATAAGCCTGTTAATGTCGCCACCAAAGTCAATGCGGTTACCATTGCCGGACTAAATGGCAATGGAAATGAAATATATGCTGAAATACATAATAAGGCTGTCAATAAAGCCATTTTTGTTAAACGTCTTGCTTCCATAATTACCTCTAACTAATACATCTTTGTTTCAAAGATGTTGAATCTTCATTTTCACCAAAAAAAGTAGCAGAAAATGCCAATGTATCACCTACATAACCTTCTACATGAGCATCCTCAGGGACTTCCACTAAAGTCACCATATCCCCTGCAATGACAGGGGCATGAAAATAAATTGCCATCTGCTGTGCAGATTTACTAATATTCCAATAATTCCACAATGTTTCAAGAATCATGCATCCCGGTACGACATAAGGATCCTCTCGATGAATTGGATTCGTGTCATTAATATCATTTACGAATTGTACTATATCTTTCTTGGAAAACGATATAGCGCCACTAATTTCATCATGATGTACGGTAGTGCGAATGCTAAATTGTTTCGGCACCGGTCGTAAATCAACCATTAAAAAACCTGATTTATCCATAATACCAATTGTAGTAGTTTTAGCGATTTGATATAAAATACCACAGATAGATTGATCACTTCCTGAAGCATCATAATGCATATGCTTAATAACACTATGTCCTGGTAGATCTAAGTCATTATTACATAATGCTTTAAATAATGTTCTCATATAATCACAGTCCTTTATTTATTCAATAAATTGATTATAATCAACATCTTTTCATTCGTCAACAAAAGTCTTTATCCATTTGTTAACAAATATAAAATAATATATCTATATTAGCTAAATGTACTACCAAAAGAAAAGAACCTATAATATATCATAGGTTCTTTCATAAGGTTAAATCTTATAGATTTGTTATTTAAGATCTAGCTCTTTTAAGTATACCTTGAAGTTTTCACCTAATTCTTCATTGCGCAATGCATACTCAACAGTAGCTTTCAAGTAACCTAGTTTATCACCTGTATCGTAACGAATGCCTTCATAGGCCAATGCATACGTGTCAGTTTTAGATGCTGCTAACGCATCAGTCAATTGAACCTCATTACCTACGCCTGGTTTTGTATTTTCCAAAATATTGAAAATATCTGGAGTTAAAATATAACGACCTAATACAGCAAGTCTAGATGGAGCATCTTCTTGCTTAGGTTTTTCAACCAAGTTATGAACGCGATATAAATTATCAGCCAATGCTTCACCAGATACGATACCATAAGAGCTAACTTTATCCTCTGGTACAAATTGAGCCCCTAGAATAATACCAGGATGTTCATCGTAACACTCAATTAACTGTTTAAGGCATGGATTTTCAGGATTATATACAATATCATCACCAAGCAACACAGCAAATGGTTCATCACCAATAAAGGCTTTAGCACATAGTACAGCATCACCAAGACCACGTGGCGCCTTTTGGCGGATAAAGTGAACCTTAATATCTGCTAAATCCTTAATCATAGCCAACTGTTTATTTTTACCTTGGCTTTGTAACAATAATTCTAATTCAACACTGCTATCGAAATGGTCTTCAATAGCACGTTTATTACGACCTGTAATGATTAGGATTTCTTCAATACCAGAATCTAGTGCTTCTTTCACAATATATTGGATAGCTGGTGTATCTACAATAGGAAGCATTTCCTTTGGTTGTGCTTTAGTAGCTGGTAAGAACCGTGTACCAAAGCCAGCTGCTGGAATAACGGCCTTTCTAATACGTTGCATAATTATCTCCTAATTAAAAGTCTTTGCCAACAAATTTGATCTTCCATTGATCATTGTTGCTTCTATGAGCATCTTTATATGTCAAATACATATCAAAGGAATGCAAATCACGATGCCATGTATAGTACACAGAATCAATGTCCCCACTCATCATATTGGTTTTTACGCTTACAGAGAGGTCATCTAGACGAGTTAATTTATAGCTACCACCATAGATGAGTTCTTTTGGAAGCTCTGTCGTATCGAATCGATATGGAGAGTTGTTATAAGAAATATTACGTTGATTATAACTAACCCATACATTAGCACGATTTCCCACTTTAGATTGGAAACGAGCGCCCCAATAAGGCATGCTACGAATCGTACCATTATAACCATAATAATCTCGTTGGTAACCACCTAAGAAACGTAAATCTGCATTTTTCCAAAGCTTAATTGGATCATGAGATACTTCTGTATAATACTCTTTATGAGAACCTTTTACAGAACCCTCTTTCCAATAGCCCGCGTTTACACCACCACGTACAGTAACAGGAGATTTACCAACATGATATGTATGAGTATCTAAACGAGCTTCACCAATCTTTTCTACCCATACAGTTTCATCGTTATACTCATTAGATTCTTTACTATAACCTATGGATGCAGTAGCCCAAGGCAAATAATGTCTATAGCCTACTTTTGGTTTAAATCCAGACTTTGAATACCAACGGTAATCAATATAGGCTTCGCCATGCTTACCGATTGGATACTCTGTACTACCATGCAAACCAATGCCATCATCACTACTATATGTAGGTTTTGGAACCAAGGAGAAAACACTAAATTTACCCTCTTTATCATGACGAAGAGATGCTGTATAAGAAGGCAAAGATAAAACCTTGAAGTTTTTAATATAGAAGGATGGTTTTTTGATAACTACTTTATCGCCAGGATATACCTTGATATCTTGACCTTCTACACGATAGTCAGGTGTATGTTTAAAAGCCATCGCATGTTTTGTGGTAACCATGCCTTTTTCCATATGACCAGTTTCACCATCAAATGTAGCATTTTGCCCTTTTACATAGTAAGGGTCATTCCAACCAAAAGCTTGATCAGCTGTAAAATGATGATCACTAGTACGATATGTCATATTTTGACCTGTAACATCCTTAGTTTTACCGCCATTTTCTAAAAAGCGATATCCACCAACAGTACGATATTCTGTAGTTTTCGTGTTACCTTCTATACGCGGAGACATCAAGGTTTGATTACCTTGAGTCACTACTACATCACCTTGTGCATATACATCACCAGTGGACCCTATATAGGACATTTTATCTGCATCAATACGAGTCGGCAATTGTTCTGTAGGTTGATCAGACTTTGCCTTTTCACCACGACGTACAACACGGATATTACTATTGTCAGGTGTAGATGCTTTAGAGATTTCTCCAAGATAGGATTGATCAACGCTATCCAATTGATCTTGATATACCGTGGTTGACTCTGTAGCAGCCCATACTGGTTGTGCTAAACAGAAAACACATGCCGCTGCCAGCCATTGTACTTTACGTTTCCTCATGGTTACTAGAACT
>DXZL01000069.1 GCA_019419725.1 Veillonella sp.
CAAAGGATGTCAATGTATTTACAATGGCAGCCATTTGTAATTTAACAGTTAAGTCCCCACCATTACCTTTTACGAAAGCGTCATTCACTTCTACAGAAGCAATGCCGTCCTTTACAGTAACGGATGTAATTTTAATATCCTTGGAGAATACTGGATATTTTTGTGCTCTATCAGCTTTTAACATCGCTAGAAGAGCAGCTTTAGGCGTTACTTTGTCCGCCTCCATCTCAACGGTTGATTGTTTTACCCCTGAGCCATCCTCTGTTGGAACAAAGAAGGCCATCTTAACCATTTCTTGAGATGTTTTTGTTGTTTCTGCATCCTTATTGACTTTCGTCTCTTGCACAGGTTCACTTTTACCCGTTGTAGGTGCTTGATTAGGTGTACAACCCGCTGCAAATGCAAGCAAACCTACGCAGAGGATCGACAGAACTTGTTTACGTAATTTCATCGATTAACCTCCAAAGTAACTAGCAATACCATTGGCAATGCGATTTGCAAAGTCTTCTTGTGTTTGAGGAGATTGCAATACACGTTCTTCATTAGGGTTGGAAATAAAACCAAGCTCTACAAGAACTGCAGGCATGTTAGAATGTCTCAACACATATAAGTTACCTTCTTGAATGCCACGGTCACCATTGAAACCTGGAACGCTAGCAATTTGAGATTGTACCTTTTGTGCTAATCGAGCATCATTGCCTGTTTTACTATAGTAGTATGTTGCAATACCACCAACACTTGGGTTGTTGAATGCGTTAATATGCACACTGATGAGCGCATCAGAATTGCTACGGTTTGCTACGTTAACACGAGCACCCAATTCATCAACACCACTTGCATTAGGACCGTATACGTCTACGTCTGTAGTACGAGTCATAAGCACTTTAGCGCCACGATTTTCTAGAGCTTTTTTCAAGTACATAGAAATCGGTAGTGTAATATTTTTCTCTTGTACACCATGCGGCCCAACGGCACCAGAGTCACTACCACCATGACCTGGGTCAATAGTAATTGTCTTGCCAGATAAACCACCGCTAATAGAATACTTACCAGATCCTGTGGGCATATTTTTCGCAGGATGTGCAGAAGGAGATGGACGTTTACCATAGTAAGCAGGTTTAGCTACCACACCTTTTTTCTGTACATCTACAACGATGCGATACGGTTTCTTATTAACCGTATCTTTCTTTAAGGAAAATACCTTTACATCACTCGTATCGATAGATGAAGGTGTCTTGATTGTTACCTTCACATCTCTGCCATCCTCTGTAAGTCTAGCAGAACTAGCTATGCTAGAGTCCATATTAATATTCGCTTTAGCAGTTTTTAGCTTTGTGTTATTTAAGGTAACAGTCGTCGTTTTCCCATCTTTGCTAATCGATGCAGATGCTTTCACAGGTGCTGATAAATCCATTACCATACGAACATATGGTACAGGTGCATCAGTTCGTGTCACCCATCGAGCATCTTCAAGATTAGCTGCCTTTGCTTGAGTCAAGAATAGAGGTAAAGCCATCAAGACAGCAAGGCACATAAAAAATAGTTTACGCAATACATTCACTCCAATCTAACTGACATACGTAGTGTCCAAACCATAGAGATGAGTCGATGATATCTTTGTGAATCAAAATCTCATCGTTCCAATCTATCCATAAACTAATGTTAGATTATAGATAGATTATTTCATACAAACATGAAGATTAGTATGCCGATTATACATATTACTATATAAAGTCTTTATACAGTAAACACAAAAATCAGTTGCTTAAAATTATTTTTTGTGCTATACAATCGATGCTAACGTTCAGTTGTAATTTGCCATTCATTCCCATCCGTACTAATGTGAATACGTCCCATCGTATCTGTACGGTAAATGGCAATATTGTTCTCCTGCAAACGACGCAATGTTATATCGTGAGGATGACCATAACTATTATACATGCCATTTGAAATTAATGCACTTTCTGGTTTAATAGATTTCAAAAAATCTTCAGAGCTACTTGTGCGAGAACCGTGATGTCCTACCTTAAGAACACGAGCAAACAGTCTAGAGTTCTGCTCTTTTATGAGTTTTTTCTCTTCTTGTAATTCTGCATCACCAGTAAAGAGCATAGAGAATTTACCAAAAATTAATTTACCTACGATAGAGTTATTATTAAGATCTGGCGCCCCTTTTTTATCTGTTAAAGGTTCCACCCATGGTGCATATACTACAAATACAGCACCGTGACCAAAATCAACTACATCTCCACTACGCAATGTGGAGCGTTGGATTTTATTTTTATCAATCCATTTCTCATAGGTTTTATACATATTATTATCAACAGAAATGCCATCATCATACACATGTTCAATGGGCATAACTTTCGCAATAGCATAGAAGCCACCCATGTGATCAGCATGTGGATGTGTAATGATAATATTTTTTAACTTAGTAACACCCATAGATTTTAGCTGAGCTACAATATTTTCACGATGCTCTATGTCACCTGTATCAATCATACTATATTCATCGCCAACCTTAAGCAGTATAGCATCCCCTTGACCGATATCTAACATATATACATCTAAATGACCTTCAGGATTCGTTTGCTTAGTATCGATAGAATAGCCTTCATTTGTACTAGAACTAGTCTGAGATGCTGCATTAGCTACATCTTTATTCGTACATCCTGCAATAGCAAAGATTGGAATACATAGCACTAATAAAAAAGCTATAAAGCGTTGTATTTTATTTGTCATCTTATTCTCCCAATAATTCACTAATGACACAGCCTATAGAAGTACTTACATCACTAGGTGTATATCCCCAAGTTTTCGTATCACTTAGTATATCTGCACTGCGGCTATGTACATAGACCCCTAAAATGGCACTATCCTGTAAGGAATAGCCTTGGCTGATAAAGCCTGCAATGACTCCGGTTAATACATCCCCCATACCGCCAGTTCCCATACCAGCGTTTCCGATAGTATTTACATATACTGTACCATCAGGTAGTGCCACAACAGAAGGAATTCCTTTTAGAACAAGTACTACCTGATGAGCCTTAGCAAATGCTCGTGCCAATGTAATATAGTGACGTTCAATCCATTTTATAGGCAAATCAATAAGTCTACTAAATTCACCTAAATGAGGTGTCATCACGCAATATGGTATCTGTCGTTCCATCTTATATATAGACTCAACCTTACCATCTCGCAATGCATCTTTATCTACAGATCCCACATGACCTAATGCATACAACGCATCAGCATCAATGACCAGAGCACCTTCATAGCAATCAATAACATGATTTACTAAATCCGGAATATCTATTGTACGACCCAAACCGGGTCCAATAGCAACTACTTGACGGCCTTCATAAATGGAATGGTTTTCATTGATAGAGGTAACCATCACTTCTGGTATGATACGTCCTTGTACTGCCCGTTTAATTATCTCAGGAACACATAATGTAACTTTACCAGCACCACTATGAACAGCAGCTTCTGCACTTAACATAGGGGCTCCCACCATATCACTAGAGCCACCAACAATTAGGGTATTTCCATTTACTCCTTTATGAGCCATTGGAACTCGATAATTAATCAGTGTTTCTGCTAAATCTGAATCAATAGTTATAGTGCTATCACGATTAACTAATACTTGCTGCCAAGGAACTCCTAAAGGGGCAACAATAACTGTTCCTCCTATAGCCTTGCCAGGATACAACAATAGCCCTTGTTTTATAGCACCAAAGGTTACCGTATAGTCATAAGATAATGTGCCCTCTGAGATTTGACCAGAAGATGCATCAAGACCTGCAGGTACATCAATAGCCCACAATTCAAAATTATATTGACTACGCATAGTATCAATATCGTGCAATATATCTATTGTGGTGTCTCGAAGACGTCCAGCTAACCCTGTTCCCATAATGCCTTCTACAACTATAGCTACATTGGACCAATCATTAAAATCATCAAACATATCAATGATACAGCCCATTGCTTCACATCTCTTGAGTTGAACTGCAAAAAGGTCGCTACATTTGCTCGTATCACCTACTAGAATAATTTGTACAGGTACACCTTGCTCTAATAAATGTCGAGCCGCTACAAGGCCATCTGCCCCATTATTACCTGTACCACAGATAAATAATACAAAACTATTTATAGAACGTGCATTATCTAAGGAAAACAAGTCATATTGCCCCCACAAAGCATCCACAATGCCACGTCCTGCATTTTCCATTAAAATTTCTAACGAAACACCTAATTGCTTAGGTACCTCTTGATCTATATATCGAGCATCTTCAGTTGTTAATATTTGCATCTTATGCTCCTTCAAGTATAACTGTACTCATTGCATATGCTTTGCAATGACTAATCGACACATGTATATCAGTATAACCTAATGTTTCATAGATATCTTTAAAAGTATCTTGTAAACGAATTAAGGGAGCCCCTAATTCATCGTGACCGATTTCTATATCTTGCCAAGATCCATGACGCATTCCCGTACCTAATGCTTTAATGAAAGCCTCTTTAGCGGCATATATACCGGCATAAGACTCGTAACGCCCCTTATTTCGACTTTCACAATAATCAATCTCATGAGGCGTATATACACGGTCGCGAAATGATTGAGATTTCTCTAAAGCTTGACGGATGCGGTCAATTTCTATAATATCATTCCCTAATTTCATAATAACTCCTAAATTACCCTAACATATATATTATACACTCTTAAAGTGGATAAAAACATAGATAAAATCTAGGCATTTACAGAGAATGGCAATGTGGCTAGACTGTAAATTTCTACCTTACCTTTACGGTTAACCGCCACGTACATCTGATCATTACGGTAATCCATATCCTCTACTTCCATTCCTGAAGTATAAGGACTTATATTCTTTACTATGCCTTCATTATCGACGAAAACGAAGGTCGTTAAGGTTGTAAAAATAGTGTTACCATTAGCAGCGTAAGCACCATTATTATTTAAGTCGGTATGCTCTGCATCAATCTTATACGTTTTTACCTTATTAAAATTTGAATCATAATAGTTAATAGTACGATGAGAATTTGTTAAAGGCACAATCGACACATATTCATTACGCTCTTTATCAAAGGCAAAATTAAATACCTTTTCTTTCAATTTAATAGGCGCTTCAACAATCATACTATCCGCCTCTATAGGCGTAACAATAAATCCATCTACAACAGCATTAGTAGTATAGTAGCGATTGTTATTCGGATTATAGGTTAACGTATTCATATGACCTAATAAACGTTTTTGACTATATTCATACTTAGCAACCACTTGCAACGTTGTGGGATTAATTTCATAAATAATTTGCTTTGTATTATCAGCATTTATACATGCGAGGACAAATACATCTTTTTTTGAGTTATAACAAAAGCCTTGGCACTGATTAACCGAACTATCTAATGGTATCTCCGCCAACCGTGTTAACGGTAATGGCATTTGAACAGCACTTACAGGTTGCGCAAGCTTTGGTATATCAAATACATTAGCGATATAATTAATAACACCTTGATCCATACTATCACCTCAAGCGAACAAAAGTGTATATATCTGTATATTAATTCACAAATATAAATATATAAAAAATAGGCGGTAAGACAAAAGTCTTACCGCCTAAAGTTGGTGCCGGAGGTGGGACTTGAACCCACACGGTGTTACCCGCTTGATTTTGAGTCAAGTGCGTCTGCCATTCCGCCACTCCGGCGTCTCGGAACATTTGTTATTATACAGACATCCCTAAGCAATGTCAACATATTTTTTATATTTCATCTAAAATATTTTGAACCCTTTTCATATCCGTATCACATTGTTGTTTCCATGTAAGTGCGACACCTGTAATATAGCCTTTACGGGCAAATTCTACATCTGTAGGAACACTTTCAGCACCATAGTCTAGCTCGCCAGCTAACCAATAATAATCCTGTCCTCTTGAATTAATGCGAGCTTCGATAATATTACTGTAGGTTTGTAAGCCTTGGCTCACCATTTTAAAATGATCCCAATCACATGTGCCACGTAATGGGAAGTTCACATTTAGTAAACCGCTAAACTGACCCGCCACATAAATTTTCTCAATCAATTCATGTATAAATGGATGCATCTCGTCTCCCCGTTCAACAGAATATCTCTCAACAGATAATGCTAAACCGGGAATACCGTAAAAACCACTTTCCATAGCTGCCGAAACAGTGCCGGAATACAATACATCAGAGCCTAAATTAAATCCATGATTAATTCCAGAAATTACAAGATCTGGCATATCATCAGTCAATAAATAACTGAGACCGAACTTCATGCAATCGGACGGCGTTCCCGTTAGAGCATAAAGGCGAGGATTTTCATCCTCGCCATTGCAAGCATCTAATTTCAATGGAACCTCGGTCGTCAATGCATGGGATTTAGCACTTTGCTCATTAGCAGGTGCTACAACGGTAATTCTATAATATTGACTTAAATACGATGCAAGATGACGTAAACCATCTGCTAAAATGCCATCGTCATTACACATTAAAATATGCATAGTCACTCCTACAGATTCTATTTTTCATTCTTATTCATATTGCCCATACGTGTTAATTTAACATCATCTAAGCCCACAGCTCTCGTATGGACTGTATGAGACCATACCTTATTATGACGGCGGAACCACCCTAAAATATTTACTGGAATCCAAGAGTAAACAAATAATGGATATAGTAAATAGTAGAACCAAATCTTTGGTGGTACCTTGATTTTCAACAATACAATTAATGGGAATAGATATTGACCAACACCTATAATTGTCCATACAGACATAGGCATAATTTGATACAAAATATTTGTATAAATTGGAGTATACGCATTGATGTAGGATAACACCAAGTATACGGTTGTCAACAATAAGAAATAAGGTTGACTCACTTGGAATATACCATCCAAAATCATAATATTCCCTGTTTTGATACCAATAGCAAATAATTTAGGAATATATCGACCCGCACAGTCAAATTGCCCCTGAGCCCATCGTAAACGTTGTCTGCAAGAAGCCATCATAGTCGTAACCTTTTCATCGTATACGATAGCATCATGCCCCCAACAAGTACGGATACCATGAGTCAATAGTTTCATGGAAAATTCCATATCTTCGGTTAAGCTATTGCAATCCCAACCGTATTCGCGAATAATAGATGTACGAATACACATGCCTGTACCACCTAAAGCCGTAGATAATCCAAGACGATATTTTGCTAAATGCCACATATGGTTAACCATCCAAAAGGCGATAGAGAACGTACCGGCTACCCAAGAGTCAGTTGGATTTTTAGAGTTCAAGTAACCTTGAATTACAGACTCACCTTTTTCAAGATGATCATTCATTTCTAACATAA
>DXZL01000007.1:0-24678 GCA_019419725.1 Veillonella sp.
GGTAATAATTTATCAATTCGTTATATGTGCAAACTTAATTAATTAACCATAAATAATTATTAGAACTTATTATCAACGGACGAAACAAAATGTTATGTTTTTATACAATACGATACTACAATTTAAAAATAAAAAAGGCAGCGAATGCTATCGCTGCCTTTTTAGTACCCATGTTCATTACATAAACTACAGTACTTACTGTTTAAATATTTAATTAGAATTTGTGTGTGAAACCTGCATTCACGCCCCAGTCTGCTTGGTAATCACCAGACAAACCTGTAGTAACGTCAGCAAATACGCTATTATTACTATTAAAGCCATAACGGCCGCCGAATGCCAATTCAGTCCAAGTACCTTTGAGGTCTTGTTCTGTTAATTTCACTGTGCTACCGCTAGCAAATGCAGTTTTTACATTGCCTGTGAAAGCATGACCTGCTGCAAAGCGTGTATAAAGGTTACCATTGCCAAATTGTTTACCCAATTCAAGGCCGATTTTACCAGAAGTGCTGTTTACACCAGATTGGTTAACAGATACATTATCTACATTGAAGTTACGGCCACCGAAGTGTGTAAAGTTCAATTGTGCTTGTGGTTCTACATAGAAACCGTTAGCGTATTTCAATGTTTTGCCATAACGAATACCGATGCTGTACGCATTGGATTTTGCATCGCCAGACATAGCATCACCAATTTCATTACGCGCTGTGAAGTCATTAGATACACGACCTACTTGCGTTTCTACATGTACATATTGATCCTTACCAAGGTCTTTCAAACCATACGCACCAACAGAGAAGGATTTAACCTTGCCAGAACCATCGAATACATAGTCTTCAGAACCGCGAAGGTAGGATACCTGACCACCTACAGTCCAGCCACGGCTGATTTTAGCATCATAACCGCCTTGGATGCGTGTGTAATCTGTAGCTGTGTCGATACCGCTGCCAGAGTAGCTGTATTTACCGCCACCGATGCGAGCCCAAATACCAGTTGGTTCACCTTGTTGCAATACACGAGGACGATACATATCGTCAGCTAATGTACGCCAAGCGTTGATATTTCCTACTACAGCAGAACGAATACCACGCATATGAGGTGTATCATAAGCGCCACGAACAACAGGACTAGGATTTACTGGTGTAGGTGCTGGTGTTACAGGTGTAACTGGTTTTGGATCTGGAGTCACTGGTGTAACTGGTTTTGGATCCGGAGTTACAGGTGTAACTGGTTTAGGATCCGGAGTCACTGGTGTAACTGGTTTTGGATCCGGAGTTACAGGTGTAACTGGTTTTGGATCTGGAGTCACTGGTGTAACTGGTTTTGGATCCGGAGTTACAGGTGTAACCGGTTTTGGATCTGGAGTTACTGGCGTAACTGGTTTAGGATCCGGAGTTACAGGCGTAACTGGTTTAGGGTCTGGCACCACATAGGAGCCTTGACCATTACCATCTTTCCATGTAATATCCCCTTCTTTTTGGTCTGTAGTCAACGCTTTTTTGTAACTAGACACGATGCCTTTAGAAGCGATAGATACAGTACCAGAAAGATTTCTTTCACCGTTTACATAGTTTTCATAATAGAACTTGTGAGCCAAGTTATCTAAAATCTTATTTACATTACTTTCAGAAGAAGTATCGAGATGATCACCTGTTACATAGCCATGCACGGCAGAGCCAGTCGTAGCAGATTTTACAATGAAGTTACCGCCCTCAATGTCAGCTGGATCAAGACCATTTTTCTTAGAACCTTGTTTAGCGAAGTTTAAACCAGTACCATCGCTCATATCATATATAACGTTAATATGGCCATCTAGTTTATTCACATGAATGTCGCTGCGGGAGTCCTGCGCAATACGGCTGAAACCTTCGCGCGTACGAGTACCTGTGAGGTTGTTAATACTACTACGTTCTGTTTTACCATCAATTTTGAAAGATTCCAAGCCGCCCATGCTATCATGGCTCCACATGCCGCCATCAAAGGTCATGTTGATTTCGCCACCTTTATCCTCTAAGGTGTTCACAGCTTTACCGGAAAACTGGTTAGGACTATTATGAGCGCGGCCTAGACCGATATTAATCACAGATGGTTGCTGTTCTTGATGAGGAGGCATCATTTTATCAGATACCAGCACATCACCTTGCATATTAAATACTTTGTGTTTTACAGTACCCGCATCATCAATGCCGAGATTAATTTTACTATTATATGCAAATGCTACTGGATATGGAGACTTCCATGGTGCAGTAGTCACGTCCATAATCCCGCCATCCACTTGAATGGAACTATTATTTAGCATGCCTGTAATGAAAGCTGGTTGACGATAGCGTTTAGGCAATTGAGATGCATCAGGAGTATCCAAAGAGCCAATTGTAACTTGACCACCATCAGATGCGACTACACCATTTGCAGTCGTATTACCTGTACTTTCAAATTTGCTATCTGCAGTAGTTGCAAAAATACGTCCATCAGAATTAAGACCTGCTGCAGCCCATGTGCTAGGCATGGCCATCGTAGATGACAACAAAGTCATCATAACAGCAGATAATAAAATCTTATTACTACCTTTCATCCTCTTATACCTCAATAAATACTTCACTTACAATACAATCACATTTGTGAAAGCTCCTTCATACTTGAATATATATCTATGAGTTGATTTATTAGTCTTTTTTTATGATAAAAGATAGATATATACTCACTTATTAAAGAAACTTAAGACTAACACATTTAAAATATGTATAAAATATTACACCATTTTTAGTGAATTGTAAATGAATTATACTCATTTATTTTAAAAATAATTAAGATTTGATATGTGTTAGATAAAAATATAGCAAAAGAGGCAACGATTGACTCGCTGCCTCTTAGTAAATCTGTTGACCAGTATATTAGAATTTATGTGTAAATCCAGCATTTACAGACCAGCCAGCTTTATAGTCGCCAGATAGACCTGTACTAAGGTCAGCAAAGATGCTGTTATTAGCATTGAAGCCATAACGACCACCGAATGCTAGATCAGTCCAAGTACCTTTAAGGTCTTGTTTTGTATATTTTGTAGTATTGCCTGTTGTGTACGTTGTATTTACAGTGCCAGAGAAGGCATGGTTTACACCAACGCGAGTATAGATGTTACCTGCGCCAAATGTTTTACCAATTTCAAGGCCAAGACCACCTGCTGTGCTGCTCACACCAGATTGGTTAACATGCATACGACCCGCATCAAAGCTATCCCCACCGAAATGAGTGTAACTCAATTGCGCTTGTGGTTCGATGTATGTACCATTTTGGAATTTCACAGTTTTACCGTATCGTGCACCAATTGTATAGGCATTTGCTTTAGCATCACCAGAAATGCTTTCACCAATTTCATTGCGAGCTGTGAAAGCATTAGAAACACGACCTACTTGGGATTCAAGGTGAATGTATTGGTCTTTACCAAGATCTTTCACACCGTACGCACCTACAGCAAAGGCTTTTTCCTTACCAGAACCGTTGAATACGTAATCATCGTTGCCACGAAGGTAAGATACTTGACCACCTACAGTCCAGCCGCTACCAGTTTTAGCATCGTAACCGCCTTGAATGCGTGTATATGTTGTATCTGTATCAATACCTTTTGCGTCATAGCTATATTTACCACCTCCAACGCGAGCCCAAATACCTGTTGGTTCGCCTTGTTGCAATACGCGTGGACGATACATATTATCTGTCAACGTTCTCCACCCGTTGATATTGCTCATGATAGCAGAACGGGCGCCGCGCATATGAGGCGTATCAAAATCACCTAACACAACATGAATATGACCGTTATTTTCAGGTTTAGGAGTAGGAGCCGGAGTCGGTTTTACCTCTGGTTTTGGAGTTGGTTGAGGTGTAGGTTTTACCTCAGGTTTTGGAGCCGGAGCTGGTGTAGGTTTTACCTCTGGTTTTGGTGCTGGAGCTGGCTCTGGTTTTACTTCTGGTTTTGGAGTTGGCTTAGGTTGAGGCTTAGGCTCAGGTTTTGGAGTCGGTTTTACCTCTGGCTCAGGTTGAGGTTTCGGAGCTGGTTTATTTTCACCATATACGTATTTACCTTGACCATCTTTATCTGCTTGCCAAGTAATGTCCCCTTCTTTAGCATGACCTGAAGTAATAACTGTAAAACGACCAGATTCAGAACCATCAGATGCAATAGCTACTGTGCCTTGAAGGTTTCTTTCACCATTTACATAGTTATGATAATACATCTTATGTGCCAAGTTATCTAAGATCTTATTCACATTTTCTTCGGAAGACATGTCTAGACCTTTTTGAGTCGTGTACACATGAGCAGCCGCACCAGGAGCTGCACTTGTAATGTGGATATCACCACCCCAGAAAGAATCTGGTGTCACACCATTATAGGTTTTAGTTGGTGGTTGATAGCTTGGATCCTCAGTATCCCCACCTTCATCATTAGGATCATAAATAAAGTTTACATGACCTTCCAGCTTATCTACATAAAGTTTATTATGCTCACTTTGGGTTACCATATTAGCATAATTACGATTCTTGGAACCTACAAGTCGATGTACATGGCTAGGTTGCGTACCACCATCTAGTGTTCCTTCATGCAAACCGCCTTGATAGAAAAGCTCCCAAGAACCATAGTCACCAAGGAATACATTGATATGACTTGGATGCTTTGCATCTTTATCTGCTAAATTAAAGGCTAAACCGTCCCAAAGAGATTCTTTACCAATGATTCCAATATTGATCTCGGATGCATGATTTGGGTCGCTTTTAACAATGACATCACCAACTAAAGATAAGTCGTTACCGATAAAATTACCTTTGTTGCCGTCTACGCCAATATTAACAGTACCACCTTGAGCTACTGCAATAGGAGTGCTCACATTATGAACATCATAAACGCCTTCCTTAAGAGTAACAGTACTGCCACCTTTACTGCTAATAAAAGGCTTATCATTATAGCCAACATTAGCCACTGCTTTATCAATAGTGACTGTACTACCAGTATCTGCCTCAATCGTAGATACGTAGTTTGTCATATTACCAGCCGTAAACTTCCCACCGTTATTTGCAGTAATATATGCACCAGTAGGTGTAGTAACTAATGTACTCCCTGCCATTGCATACTGACCTACAGAGCTAGCAATCGTTAGGGCAATTGCTAAGGATAATTTCGCTTTACACATGCGTTTCATAAGAACCCTCTCTCTACATAATATAAACTATTATTAAATAATTTAATTATATTTAATATTTGCGTTTTTGTAAATACGAGGAAAATTTACCACATATTGTATATAACAATATAAAAAGCAGTAACTATAGTTACTGCTAAGGTAAAAGACAAATAGCCCTTCGTTACCAGTAACTGGATAACTGAAAGGCCATTTCATCAATTATTTATACTCTTGAGATGAGCCTGACGGATCTACTCGCTTGGCTATCTGTTTATATTATAGGGTTTATATCATATATCGTCAAATACAGATAAACCATACTAATATGTTGTATTATAAACCAAGAGGCAGAGACTGAGTCACTGCCTCTTATCTTTTTATCTTTATCTACGTGCTACGCGCATAGCGGCCATCATGCCTGGGGATTTCCAAACGGATTGGCCGTTGTCTGAAACGAGTTTATTGTTATAGTAGAATACATCTGCATTGTAATAGTTATTATCGCTAGATGTTACCTTATAACTAAGACCAGATGTCGTATATACTGTAAAATTAAGTACATCCCCTACTCTCTTTACAGAGTCTTGGTCTACATACCAGCTATTGCCGTTATAGGTCGTAGCATATACATCGGTACGAGCTTCTACGTCATGTGTATTAATACCGATCAATACGAGCAAAGCCGCTAACATATATAAGAATTTACGCATTAGAATTACCTCCGTTTTATCGTTGGAATACTTGTTTATTATACCAAAAAACGGTGAAATTCACATTAAAATGGCACCTTCTACGCCACCCATGATTGACTACTTTCAATGTACGACGTGATCCGTTTCATAATGGGTTTTTCTATGAAAGCTAATCGCATATAGTCTACCACCATGCCAACTATGAAAATGAGTGCCACTACAAGAATTGCATATAATGGTAATAAGGCAGAATCGTAATACTGATAGGTACTGAATATATTGTCCCACATATAGTGAAGGAACAGCTTATTATCGTTCAATAAATAAATCCCAAAGGTGGTCGATGCTACCGTGTTAATCCAAGGACAATAGGTGATCTTTGCTTTCAAGAAAATAATAAACAAGCCAATGCCTAACAGTAGTTGGTAGAAGCCATAGTCATTTTGGGTAAAATAGAAAATCTGTTTCATATAGGTCGGGTCTGTCATAGCCAGCACATCTACGAGAATATCCCCTCCGAAGGCGCCTAAGATGGCAACAGTACTCAAGATAATACCCGTTTTTTGTGTTATATGAGATCCAAACCCATAGCCACATCGAGCATAGCAAGACTATAAAACCATATCTGCCCTACTAACAGAATCTGGGCATATAAAAAGACAGTTGATTCTCATCAACTGTCCTTTTAGTTTGTAAATTAGAATTGATATGTAAGTTCTACACGATAGTAGTTTGGAAGTTTAGGGTTATAGGACAAAAATTAGTACAACCCTGTAGTAATTTAAAATCCCCTTGATCAGTACCAAGATACTCATCAAAGGGATTATATTAATTATGAAAAAGACAAATAGCCCTTCGTTATCCTAGCATCGCTATTAAATTCAAGTCACATCTTAGGCTTTAAATATAACACCATTATACTCTAGTTGTTCCACTGTTTTTTTACCAATGCCCGGTAGCATCAATACTTCTTGTTTAGTAATTGTTTTAAAATCATCTACTGTGTATAGGCCGGCTTGTGAAAGTGTAATTTGTGCACCGAACCGTATATTGTCATATACCGGATTTCCACGCAAAGCCCCGCCTTTAGCAACCTCTACGGGGCTCATATGAGCGGACTCGCGTTTTCCCATATAACTATCATTAGAGTACCGATTTATAACAGTTCGACCGGTAACACGTTCATACGCATCATATAAAGTCTGCCATAGTGGACTTTCAAAATCCACTAATTGAGTTGGTAAAAATGAGATAGCAGTATATAAGCTTATTAATTCTCGTGGGTCAGAATCTATGTTGCTCACTTGGTCTACCATATACATAATAGCCTCTAAATGATCTTCTACAAAATCGTTCCAGCGCGTTGCATCTTGTAATAACCAATCAATATCTTCATATTCATCAACAAGATCTGCTAATACATCATGGGCTATCTTGCTTTCACCACACTGCAAAGCCAATAGAATATACAGCATATGCATAGGCAACATGATATCCGGAGCCTGATTAAATGCATTTTGTATATCATCGCAACATGCAAGATATCGCTGATATACCTTGCGGCCGCGATCCCAGTTGGCAGCGCCACAACAAGCAACCATCATATACACAAGAAATCCCGAATGATCTTGCTTGTCTCCGTGAAAAACTGGCGTAAAGCAGGCAATCGCATCATTATACATATTATATTCTAAATATATCATCCCCATGTCGATGAGGCAACGCATATAAGGACGCGTCTCTATTATATTCCAATCTATTTTCTTTGGTTTTTTCAACGATTCTACTAGCTGTTTCAACTGATAAATTTGAAAGCTTGGATGTAACTCAAGGGCTATGAGTTCTCGTTTAGCATCTACTTCATCAGGACATAATACAAGGATTTCATTGTATAACTTCCTTGATTTCTCATTCGTATCAGCCTCTTCTGCAGCCTCATATAAATCACGTAATTTCATTTCTATCGTATTATTAAAATCACCACGATTATATTGAGTCATAAATGCTTCTAACAAATCCTCAATAGATTTGAAATCAGATTCATGTTCGGATACAAATTGTTTCTGTAAACGTAATAATAACTCACTATAAAAGTTAAACATAGAGTATCTCCTTATACATGTGAACGTAAAAATACTACTCATATGTAATATAGCACGAGGGAATATATTAATTCTATAGGTAATACCTCGACCTATTAATATCTCATCTGAAAATGGGTTGGCAACTAGACGATAAAAATGAGACACCGATTATAGTCGATGCCTCATTTTTTTGGGGGTCTATCAATATTATGTTTATGTTGCAATACATTAGTACACTAATTGACCAGCAAATAACGGTATGTATCGCATGTTTGTATATACCCTGCATTAATCGCCCAGCTTTGCTTGTATGTGCCAGATAGACCCGTGCTGATATCCGCATATAGACTATTATTTGTATTTATACCAAAGCACCACTAATTAGAGTGTAAAAAACAAAGTCCTAAATTACTATAACGTTCTAATGAGTGCTTACCACCCTTAATGAATTTCCAAGAATCTTCATAAGAGTCACAACAAGAAAAATCAGAATTACAAAGAAATGATATAAAATCATCAATATTATCTATATATTTCTCTGAAAACTCTAATGCATAATCTTCCTTTTCTTTATCACTAGCATTTTGAAGATTATATAATACATGATCTAAATTACAAGACATATAATATACCTTATAAGGAATACCATTGTAAATACCACTTGTATTAGTACTCAATGTATCTACATTTTCTCTCTTTTGGACATTTCTAAGACGAATATTCTCTACATTTGAGGTTTTTATAGATACAGGTGAATAAAATGGATCTTTACATGATTCATCAAATCGGATGAGTTTATCATCTATATAAGCACCATCCATATCAACAATATGAACAATCCTATCTATGTCTGACTTCTTAAATTTATCTTTTGTAATCCATGATTTAACCTTGTTTCCCAAATGTGCTTTTATTTTTGATTGATCAATATTTTTATCAGTAGTAATATCACCATGTATTATCTTTGTTACAATACGATCACTATCAAAATATTTAACAAAATACCGTTCTAATGCAGAAGCGTCTGATGGACCTTCCACGATTACTAGCACTATTTTTTTTCGTGCCACTTATATACACCAGCTTTCTTGAAAGCATATGAAATTTCAGCATTTTGTGTCGGTTTATAGACTTCTTCTGCTTGCTCACCTAATGTAATATCCCGATAATAAAAATCTCTTAAATTATTAGATGACTTCACATTTTTAGGACGAATATAACGATTATTAGGATTTGTTGTGGTAAAAGCTATGCATCCTTTATCCAATGTCTCTAAAGGACGCAAATTATGTGAAGTAAAAATCAATTGACCTTTACCTTTTTCAGCTATAATTCGAAGTAACTCCCCTAATAAATACTCAAAAATACCAGCATCCAATTCATCAACTGCAATAGTAACAGATGGACGATTATATACAGCAATTAATAAACTCAAAATAGATATAATTTTGCGTATACCTTCTGATTCATATTTTAAAGGTATACTTTTATCATTTTTATTAGAAACCAGCATTAAACGTTTACCGTTTTCACCATTTTCTAATAATTCAACGCCTAAATCATATGCTGAAATCCGTAAGCCTGGAATAATTTCAGATAAAACTAAATTCATCATGCTGATAATATTATGAATTTCATCAACAATAGGTATAGGTAAAGTAACTGGTTTATCTAAAGGTAATGTAATTGTACCGATTCGTCCCATATCATCTTGTTGTACATTTATTTCTAACGGTAATACATTAAGACTGTGTAAACCACTATGAGAGGTTAATACGACAAATAAATCATGATTACCATATTTTACTAACATATGTATAATCATAAAAATATAATTATACTCACTAGTATTTTCAATAAATTCTTGTCTAGAATTAAGACGTTTCAAAAATAGTGAAGAAAATAAAAAAGATCTGGATGTAGCTTGGCAAAGACGTTTATCTACAAGAAAATCAGTCATATCATCATAGTGTTTACCAAATAAAATTTCAAATTTACTTTTAGGTACAAACACTTCTGTAGTATCTGTATTAGCAATTATATTCTTCCTAATCGATGTAGTACTGTTTTCCATTCTATACTGTAATACTTCTTTTTTTACAATAGGTATAGTTTTTATAGAATCTATATTGTCTGTATTACTATCACTAGTAACCTTATTTCTAGCTAATTCTACATCGTAATATACATGTATATTATCATCATCAATTTGTAAAGAAAATTCAAAAGAGAGTTCTGCCAAATCACTATTGATATTAATATAATCAACTAAATGATCTGGTAATCTCTGCCCCATCAATAACTGTTTTAATATATCAATCGCATTAATTAAAACCGTTTTTCCTGAGCCATTTTGCCCGTATAAACCTAATAAATTTGATGAAGAACATTTCTTATCTACGTTCAATTTAATATGACCATATTCAACATTCTTTAGATTTTTAATTGTAATCTCTTCTAAACGAACAATAGGCGTATTCATAGTTGATTCTCCTTTTCTTGTCAATAGTGTATCACAAACTTGACAAACAAAAAAGAAGAACTGTAAAAACAGAATAAAAAATTCCGTTTTTACAGTTCATGCATAGATATTTATTATAGAGCCACTAATAATAAGGATTATATAAGAAGCAGTTATTAATATTGAAAATTGTCGCAAATTACAATAACAAGTTGAACATTGACAGTTGAATAGTCTATCAGGCGACACAGGAATAAATCCAATCCAGTTCATTCTCGAAGAGATCATCCGGAGTACGGTAGCCCAGTAGTTTTCTTGGAAGGCTATTACACCATGTCTCGATTTGAGAAATCTGCTCATCAGAGTAGCTGTCGATCCGTTTTCCTTTTGGAATAAACCTGCGAATTAATCCGTTATGGCGCTCCACAGATCCTTTCTCGTAGGATGTGTAGGGATGAGCAAAATAGACCAGTGTTTTACTCAGAGTCTCTAAATCAGACAGTGTCGAAAACTCGGAACCGTTGTCTGTGGTGATTGTCTTAAAGACATCATCCCAGTGTTCCTCAAATTGAGAATATATTGTTGACAGAGCATTCATGACGCTGTTCGGATCACGACCAGGGATGCGAATCATCCAGTACTCCCTGGTCTTTCGCTCAATCATGGTCAATAGGGCATCATCGTTATTATTTTTTGAGCCGATCACAAGATCTGCTTCCCAATGTCCAAACTCCTTACGGTCATTTACAGAGGCTGGGCGTTCCTCAATGCTCCGACCGAGAATTCGCTTGTTTTTATGAACCTGTGTTTTTTTTGGTGACCTGCGAAGTTTTTCTGGAAGATCGATATTCTTGATTCCAAGAAGTCCGAGATCAATGTAACGATAAAGTGTTTTTGTACAGACAATTTGTTTTCTGGTGAATAATTTATCTTCCAAGGCACGGCCTACACAAGCATCAAGTGACCATCCTTCTTCGAAGAACTTTTGCTCTACAAATGAGATGAAGTTAGATTTCTCAAAAAAGTCATAGTGCCGGCAGCATGACTGGCGATTTCGCTCATAAGCATCTTGGCCAGCAGTGGCTTTGTAACGGAGGATATTTCCTTTGTACAGTGACACAGTTCCGCGCTTGATCTCATTTCGAACGGTGTTCGGTGCGCAGCCAATTTCCTTGGCAATCCTGTTAGGACTCCATCCATCTTTGAGTCGAGTCTGAATCAAAACACGGCACTCAAATGTAAGATGTTGTCCTTTTCTGTGCTCATTTGCGGTATAATGTAAGTGGTCCATAGGGATTTTCTCCTTGTGAATGAAGTTTAGGCACTTACATTCTACCAAAGGGAGAGAGCCGTATGGACTTTTTGTGTTACTTGTTCAACTTGATTTTACAATCAGCGCAATAAATAAAGTATAAAGTCTATTTAACTTTCATTGGTATATAGAACTATATAATACTACGAAGATAAGAAGTAGAGATTAATAATCTAATAAATAGTCTCAACTTAATCAATAATATAAATTTATAACTTATGAATCTCATTTTTTACATAATTAATTAGATTTGTGTAGCCTCTTACCATATTAATCTTAGGTTTCCACCCTAACGACTGGATTTTTTCACTATTTAGAATAAACTTTACATCATTTGCATATCCATACTTATTATCATTATCCGGTATATCAAATACCACATCTATTTTATCCTTAGCAACTTCTTTTGCTACTAAGTTTGCAATATCTTTGATACTTCTTGTTTCAACACTATTACATATATTGTATGCTTCTCCACATTCTCCCTTAAATAGTAATAGTACCAAAGCAGAAAGTACATCAGTTATATAACAAAAGTTTGATACAGATTGTCCTGCGGTATGTAAAATAATATTTTCATTATGTATAACACTTTTAGCAAACTGCATAGATACACGATTATCTAAAAGTGAAAGACCTGGACCAAAACATTGTGCAACGCGAGCAATACAAACGGGTACATTATATTCATGAAAGTAAGCATTACAGTAACATTCACAAATACGTTTACCTTCAGAATACGAACTTCTAACATCTAAATGATCAATATAGCCTAAATCATCTTCAGTCATATTTTGATAATCTACTTGCTGAATACCATATTGCTCCATAGAAGATAAATATACGATTTTTTTAACTTTATTCTTTGTTGCATATTGCAAGACATCTAATGTTGTACTAATACTACCATTTAATGTTTCAACTGGTTGTGTAACAAAAAACTTAGATACAGTAGGTGCTGCTGTATGAAATATATAATTAACTGAATCATTATATGTAGCAAGACCATCAGTAATATAGACTAACTGTTCTGAATTCTTAAGATTAGAGAATAAAGCCTCTGCCTTTTCTATATCCCTCACAGAACAAATAATATTAATATCTGTTCCATACTTCATATTACTAACTAAAAGCAATCGGGTAAGCATAGATCCTATAAATCCAGTCGCCCCTGTTATCAAAATAGTTTTCCTTGAAAGTTTAGATAAAAAAGTATGAATATCTTTAGCAGTGCGTTCCAATTCATAAGATAAAATATCATTCATAAATATTATCCCTCTACTGTTTTAAAATACTCATATGTTTTTATCAACCCATCGTGTAAGTTATACTTAGCTTTAAATAAAAGCTCTTTTTCTGATTTATCAGTTGCCAAAACAGAATCTCTAATATCCCCTAATCTAGGCTTATCATAAACTATCTCAATATCTTTACCGCTAATATTTCTAAACTCATCAACTAACAAACTGACGGAACTTGAGATGCCAGTACTTACATTATAAATACCCGTAACCTGGTGTTGCATACCTAAAATATTAGCTTCAACTACATCATCCACATATATAAAATCCCTTGTTTGTTTTCCATCACCATAAATAATAATAGGAGATCCTTTTACAGTTGCTTTAGCAAAAATACTAATAACACCACCCTCTCCACCATTACCTTGTCGTGGGCCAAACACATTAGAATATCGATAACATATATATGGTAATCCAAAAGCTTCATAATAAATACGAAGATAATGTTCTGTAGTTAGCTTTGTTAATCCATAAAACGAAGACGGATTTCCAATCATTTCCTCATTTAATGGTAATGTATCCAAATTACCATAAACTGCAGCAGAAGATGGCATCAAAAACTTTTTAACATCTAGTTTTACTGCTGCATTAAGCAAATTAATTAACCCCATCAAATTAATATCACAATCTAACATAGGATCACTCATAGATGTGGAGACTTCAGTTTGTGCAGCCTCATGAAATATATAGTCTGGACGAAATTCTTCTAAGACAGAGCATACACTTGGGTCTCTAATATCCAATTCTACAAATTGTGCTTTCGAGTGAACAAAATCTTTGTTTCCTGTATATAAGTTATCAATGACCTGTACAGTATGACCATCCTCTATTAAACGATCAACTAAATGAGAGCCAATAAATCCAGCCCCACCAGTTACTGTTATTCTCATTATTATCCCCTTCTTACAACCTAGCTTTTATTAAATCAAGATAAAATCTTAATTCTTTACTTCTAAGAAATAATATCCCCCATGCTACTATTATAAAGATACTATTACATACAACCCCCAACAAAAGTCCAAACCAACCACTATCCAAAGCAATAAATTGTGATAAGAATTTACTGAAATAAACTAATACAAATGTAACTAGAGTATAACGGAAATAAAGTTTAAAATAACTGACCAAAGACCAACGTAATCCGTATTTAAACAAAACATACGGTTCAACTATAAAAGGCATACAAATCGTACTAATAAACATAGCCAATAACACGCCCCAAACATCAAAATATTGAACTAAAACAATGGAAGATCCTAAATTTATTAAGGCCTCTATTAAGGACATATATCGATTTTGCCAAAAGAGACCCATAGCATCTTTAAATACTAAGACGCCTTTACGCATAAACATTAGATAGAAGTTGATGACCATCCAAAGTACTATACTTTCATCAAAACGATAGCTATTTCCTAGCCAGATGGTAATAAACGGATTTAACAAAAGGTATAAGTTACTACAGATAAAACAAGCCAAATAGGCTGTCATAAATTCTAATCTCTTGAAAATAACTAATTTATGAGCATCATCATGCGACTCATTCAAATTTCCTACAGATGCCTTTAGTGCATTAAATACTTGATCAGACAACTTATCGATGCCATTAATAATCAAATAATAATTCGTATATAACGCAACAGCACTTAAACCTACAAATTTCGACAAAATAATATTTGATGTTCCAAAAACAGTAACACCACCAATTTTATGAAGTATTAAAGCCTTTATATTTCTAATAATACTTTGGTATATATCTTTATTTAAAGGCTGAATATTCTTTTCATTTAAGAACGAATATAAGCGATTGGCTTTTCTAGCTATTAAAAAATTCTCACAGAAAGTCATGCATATACGTAGAATAATATATACCCAAAAACTATGAGTTAAAATGACTAAGGCAATTTGGAATAAGCTCCCTATCAGTTGAGTAATCCCTCTGTAATAGTTAGCTATATATTGTTTTTGATCAGCTATAAGCAAGCATTTTTTATAAGAGTAAAAATAACTAATACCCGTATCAATAACAAAGAGTAAAAAGAAAATATTTAAATATGCAATATTAGGAGGTACCTTTATAAGATGTTGAACAAAAGGCGATATACATAATCCTAAGAACAGAATAAGTGTACCAATATAAATATATGCTTTTTTAAATATTCTCATGATTGATTTTGCTGTTTCTAAATCATGATTAGCTAAAGGAGCATATAAACTAAATATAATAGCCGGACCAATGCCCAATTCAGTAAGAGACAATACAGTCAAAATATTATCAAATAAACCATTTAAGCCTAAATATTCAATAGATAAATAATATAGTAATACAAAACGAATAATGAACTGTAATACCATATTAAATCCATATACAATTAACGTGGAATTTATGTTCTTAATTGCACTAACTGTCCGCATAATATCAGCCTATAATCCCATAATATTGAGACTATTTTTTACCTCTAAATAAGCCTTAAATGTATAAAAATCAATAGGTGTTGTAATCTTAATATTCTCAGCTGGACCTATTACTGTAAACAGTTCAGACCCATAAAACTGCATCATAGTTGCCGAATCTATGAACTCCAAGTTTTCAGATCTTGCTTTTTCATGTGCCTTATAAATATCTTTTAAATAGAAGCATTGTGGAGCTTTAGCAAGTAAACATTCATCTCGAGAAAGTATTTTCCCTACATGAGAAAGCTTATTATCTTTTAAAACAATAGTTTCTATAGCTTGTGAAACAGTAATGGCATTGCCATATGTTTTTGTGGACGATATACACGTATTAATTAGCTCATCAGAGATAATAGGTCTAACCCCATCATGTAATAAAACTATACTATCTTCATCATATAGCCTTGAAGACTCTTGAATCCCAAGATAAATCGACTCTTGTCCTGTTTTCCCACCTGAAATAATCGATTTGACTTTATCCAAACTATACTTTTGTACTAATTTACTCACCTCTCCAATAATAGCCTCTAATACTACTAAAACAATTCCATCAATATTATTATTATTTTGAAAGTGTTCTAGCGTATACACTAATATTGGTTTCCCATTAACTTCTAGCAATTGTTTCGGTGTGCCAGTAGAACTCATGCGTTGTCCAGTTCCTCCAGCAAAAATAATACCTATATTCATGCTATACCCCTATACATTAAATCTCATATGCTCTAATACTTGATATTTTACGTTTACCTTCTGGTGGTATTTCCATATAGTTACAACCATATAAATTACTTAAATATGTATCGTAACATGAAAAAACCTCTAATGTTAAATCTCTAAACTCTATAGGGACACGTTTTTCAAAAGCATCCTTTACCATACATTCAGCTTCACCATAAACGCCACCAGTAATAGCGCCTACATGATTAGAAGTATTATAATCATACTGTTTTGCTAATTGATCTAATTTATAAGCCCAATATTTATATCCCACACATTTAGCAAAAATAATTAATATAGACTTGATACATGCTCTAGTAAATGATTTACCATGTCCTAATTTAGCATCACATAGTTCTAGCATCTTACTATAAATTTTACGTTTTTTATAGATACTAATCACTTCATTTGTATCATTTGGTAATCCATCAACAGGCATAATATCCATAAATAAAAATTGATTAGAATTACTATATTCATCTTCAATCTTGATATCAAGTTTTTCTAATCGCGCAAAAGGATATTTTGAGTTATTACGCTCAATAGATCTAAGCAAATAATTATTATTTAAAACCTCTGGAAATATAGAAATTAGTTTTTCATAATCAGGTCTACTTAAACAAATGTCTATATCATCATCCCAAGGAATAAAACCTTTATGCCTAATGGCCCCTAATAATGATCCTCCTGACAACGAATATTTAATATCATTCTCTTTACAAAAGGAATCAAACTCTTTAAGCATTATAAATAAATGATCTTGAATTTCAGATATAGTCAACATTATTAAAAATCCCCTAATTTTCAAACCATACTAACTTCATTTGTCGTATAAATTCATCTTCTGACCAGTCTTCAATGCCGAATCTAGGTATAGAAAATGGATTAGCATTAGAATGAAGCTGTGCTCTTTTAGTACTAACTGAATATGTGAATCCTAGATCTTGAACAATTTGTTCTGTCACTTGATCAAAACTTTCTTTATGACCAAAAGGATACGCAAAAATATCTATATCTGTGTGTAACAAATTCTCTAAAAAAAGCTTAGAAGATTGTATTTCATGTATTTGCTCTTCTCTACTAATTTGTTTCAACGCTGGATGGTGTATAGTATGCGCTCCTAATGTAATTAACTGACTTTGATATAACTCTATTAACTCCGACGAACTCATAGTCCTATTATTAGGATTAACCTTCAATCCATAAAATTCATACCATCTGTCTAATATCATATCTCTTTCATTAGGATGTAGAGAAAAAAGCATATGATGTAACGTATAAAAACTATGTAATCTCTTTTTATCATCGGATACATCAAATATATGTCTTTGATTTAATATATCTAACTCAATTAATTCTCTTAGATTTTTATTTTCGAATAAAACAGTTTCTAATCGATCCCACCAAAATTCTTTACCAGTATCTACACCGCCAGATGTTATAAAAATCGTCGCTGGGACTTGATACTTTTTTAAAATTGGAAAGGCATATTTGTAATTATCATAATATCCATCGTCAAAGGTAATAATAACAGATGGTTCTTTTATATCATTGCATTTTAAATCATTAAAAGTTATTACATTGTAGTGATTTTTTAAGACTTGAATATGTCTTTCAAAATTATCAGGAGTTACATTAATATTAAATAAATCACGATTCAAGTAATTAACTCTATGATAAAGTAAAACAACTACTGGCTTATCAAAAATATTATGGATTAAATTGATTGGAGCCAACCTTTTTCTATAGATAGATCGAATCCACGGTAGATTTTCTTTTATATAATCTTTAAAACTCATTGTTTTCCCTTATATATATTTTCAATCTTCTTTATAGCAACACTAGAATCATAACCTAGTTCTTTAATTCTAGATCTATAATCAATATATTTATTCTTACCAAATTTAGACATAATCTCATAAGCCCATTGTTCAGGATTATCAATTGGTAAAGACGTACATAAATCAGTCAATACAACCTCTTGTGTAATCGTATCAGATACTAATATTGGTATACCTAATGCTTGTGACTCAATAGCAATTAGCGGTAACCCTTCAAATAATGAGGGTAATATCATAATATCTATAGCTTGCATAACCTCAACAGTGTTATTTACATACCCCATAAAAATAACCTTGTCAGATATAGCTGCTAATTTTACAAGACTTTCAACCTTATGACGTTCTACACCATCCCCCAAGAGAAATAAATAACTATTAGGATTTTGTTTTAATACCTCTTTAAATATATCAATAATAAAAGAGTGATTTTTAACAGGTGTAAAACGACCAATATGTCCTATTACCAATGCATCCTTAGGAATGTTGAATTTTTGTCTAATCTCCAACCCTAGATTTATATTTCTATCATATAAATCTAAATCGATAGCATTATGTAATAAATAATATGAATCACTATCTATACATTTTCTGGGAAACATCCATTCTGATGCCTTAGTAGAGCAGCCTATATAAGTATCAACCAAATAAGGTAATAAAAATCTTCCAACCTTATGTAATCCTGTCTTTAGAAAGCGTACGATTCTTCGATTATCATCTATACTAGAGCTATGCGCATGTAAAATAATAGTTTTAAATCCAGCTAATTTAGCAATCAAAATAGGAATAATATTGACATAAGATTGATGAAAATGAATGATATCTTTTCCTTCAGAAAGTAGGCACTTCATTTTTTTATAAAACTGAATAATATGATACGGTCTACTAACCGTCTCTACCTTATAATTTACATCAAAATTTTGAGGATCATCATAACTCAGTAATGTTAATTCAAATTCTTTTTTATCAATCATTCTATACAATTGAAGAACATAAGATGTTAAACCTCCCATATCTTTATCTATAGGAAGTTCTATTACCTTTATCATAGTCAGTATATTATCTCCCAAATAATTTACGTTTTAAGAATAAGCCACCTTTTTTCAACCAGTTTTGTGGCTCCATAAAGGATACATTTTGTTCTTTATAGTCGATGTTATTTGCTTCAATCCATACGTCGAGCAAAATTTCGCTTACAAAACCATAAATGCGAGCTTCGTATGTATCGTAATTGGAAATATCGACGCGATGTTCGATTTCTTCCAAGATGGAGAACATCCACTCGCAGTATTGATCAAATAGGTCGCGGCGCATAACAAACATATTGAACATGTGCGCCCATGTGCGATTGCAAACCTTTGTGAAAGCAGCGCTATATTCTGGATATTTTTCAGCGATGATTTGCTCTGCCGCATCAAGGCCGTCGCTATGATGGGCATGATTATAGTGAGAACGGTTAGATTCAATATAATATTTACGCTTATCTGCTACCACAACAGGATACTCTGAAAGTAGTTTTTCCCATTCTGGACCTGTAAGAATTTGATTCTTTTTGTCCTCTACGGAACGCACCTCTTTGCGCGTAAAGTATCGTCTGTAATGAACAAGACCGATATAGTCCGCATCAAGGTTTTTCCAAGCCCAATAAAGGCCTGTTAATTCACAATAATTTGCATTTTTTGAGGAGATATTATCTCCTGTATGATCGCCGGTATAACCAATATCAGCTTTGCCTTCTCGACCTACATGGATTGGCATATATACAGAGTCCTCTGGCATCCAATATTGTTTATGTGTAGCGACTAAAATCTTAATATTCACGAACTTCCTCCACCTTATTATTACATGCATTTTTGACGTATACTAACGCATAACCAAAACCTAATAATATCCAAAAATAATACAGCTCATTTAAGGTTGTTCCTATCCCTGTTAATAAACACTCTATGTAAGCTATTGTAAAAAATATAACAAATGTATCTTTTGAATTTTGAATTATATATTTTAATAATCTAAATAATAACAATAATATAGGAGCCATAAATAATACAAAGCTTATAATACCTGTTTCAGATAAACGAGAAGTATATTCTCCTAACATAGGAATTGAGATATTAATAAGACCTTTATTTTTAATATTATTAATCCACATTTTAACTTCTGTATTATTCAATGTATCTTCATCTAAGTGATTTAGGACATAAGGGGTTCGTAAACCTTGTCCAATACCTAATAATGGATTTTCTATGAATATATTCAAATCAGCTTTCATAACACCATATCTTTGGTTATTACTACGACCATCTTTTTTAGATAAAGACGTAATATTGTTTTCTCCATAAGATGTAATTTCATTTGCAACCTGCTGAGTTGATATATTTTTAATTGTTGCATTAGTTGTATTTATACTTTTAGTAGGAGCATCTTGTACATAAAGAACATTAGATGTATATGCTATATTTCCTATAAAAGCTAAAACTCCTATTAAAGTTACAAGAACCGAATGTATTACAAATTTTTTATTTCTAAACTGAATACATATTGCCAATACAAGCAATATGTGATCTATTATTAAAAAAACTGTTGCAGTTCTGCTATTCGCCAATAAAGTAATCATCTCTAAAAGCAATAGAATAATGAAAGATAATCCTACCAACTTTTTATTCTTAGATGTAAAAATAATACTCCATATAAAAGGAATCGTAATAACTGCATAAATCCCTAAAAAGGATGGTTCAGGAAAAAGAGAGCGTATTTGCAATTCAGGCCAAAATAATGGTGGCCACCATGTATTATTAATCTCAATAGCATGAACAATAGGTCTTATGTATGTTAATAATGAAAGTGCCCATTGTTGTTTATCAAAATAAAATAGTTCAATAACACCAAAAACAACAACTAGACTAGCCGAAATTAATGAACCCTTACTTACTATTTTCAAAATTGTTTCCGAACGATTTTTATACCAATAAAAAATCAAATAAGAAAATCCAAATGTAAAAATAAGTTGAGTCAAAGAATTCTTTAAAACCCTAAAGCAAAAATGAATGACCGATAATGTATATTCACTCACAGATTCATTAAATATCAATTGAATTATGGCTTCCAATTTATGATTCATATAATTAGTGCCAGGAACTAAATCATAGTAAGGGAAATTAATCAAACCATGAACTAAAGATACAGCAATACTGAAACCTAAAAGAGCTATATACAATAATTCTTTCCAATATAAATGATATTGACGTAGACTATGTCTTTTTAGCCATACACTATATACTAAACAAATAAATAGTGTATAAAATGATGCTTTTGCTGAAAACTCACCACCTAAAAAACCTATTCGTAAAGACATAGGGATTACAGGAAATATTACAAATATAAAACTTAATCCTATTAAACTATCAATATATTTATTACTAGACATATACTCTCATCCTACTACTCTCATCTTATGATTTTAATTTGATTAACTTGGAATTACCAAAAATCCAAGAGGTTATTTTATATCTATCAAAAAACTTAACAATAAAAATAGGCACTATTGTACTAATCATACAAGATAAAATTAAACACACCATGATATTATCAATAGACAGGTGCTTAAATATAGTTCTTAATGGCCCAGAAAAATATAAGTGTAAAATATAGATTCCCAAAGAGTAACGACCACAAATATTCCAAATAGTAACCCATTTTATATTCTTAAACTTAAAAAATAGAATAGATAAAAAAACAGAACCTGATATAGCACATATAAACTTTAAAATATTATGTACTTCAATATAAGGAAATGTAATCACTGCCAGGACAATGCTAATCAAACCAATACCATTCAACTTATTACAAATAATTGTCCTGAGTTGATCCTGATACATACATAGTACAGATCCTAATGTAAAATATACGCCTCCATAGACAATTAAATTAATAATCTTTAATAATCCCTGAACTGGTGGCATAAAAAAATATAATACTAGAAAACTGATAAAAATAATTATAGGCTTTATCTTAGATTCAAATATGGGAATAGCTACAAAAAGCCAAATGAGCACGTATAAAAACCACAAATAAGAAAGTGGTGCTATATAAATATGCATTAAATCAGCTAAATTAAAATGATCACTCATTTGGATATTTCCATACAGCGTTGCATAATATTTAGATAACCAAAATACAACTGAAAATAACAAATACATAGGTATCATATTTAAAAACTTATTAGAAATTTTTTTAATCAGACCTGAATTTTTTTGTGACCATGTAAGCTTATATAAATAGCCACTAATCAAAAAAAACAATGGCATATGGAAACTATAAATTACATCATATACAAACTGTAAGCTCCATTGATAATCTGTAAATGTTTCCGCTCTAATATAGCCAAGAATAACATGCCCAACAACAACTAAAAATATAGCAAAACCCTTTAATGAATCTAGCCACTCAATTCTCATTCCTTAAACTCCTTATCACATAATGCCAAGGCACTAGCAATAACCTTATCCATATCGTAATATTTATATTCCCCTAAACGACCACCAAAGATAACATTGGAAATCGTTTCAGCCTTTTTAACATATGTTGCGTAAAGATCTAAATTCTTTACATCATTCACTGGATAATAGGCCTCTTCCCCAATTTTCCAGTCTTTTGGATATTCTTTTGTTACATACGTAACAGGTTGTGTGCCAAATTCAAAGTGTTTATGCTCAATAATACGAGTATACGGAATTTCCCCTTCCGTATAGTTCACAACGGCCACACCTTGATGGTTTTCTTCTTCAAGACGTTCTGTTTCAAAGTGAAGGCCACGATATTCCAATACACCTTCAGAGTAATCAAAATACTCATCAATAGGACCTGTATAGATAATCTTATCTGCCAAGGCTTCATATTCATCACGATGTTTGAGGAAGTCTACGCCTAAACGAACTTCAATACCCTCTAACATGCGTTCAATCATCTTCGTATAACCGCCCATAGGAATGCCTTGGAAACGGTCATTAAAGTAATTGTTATCATATGTATAACGAACTGGTAAGCGTTTAATAATAAAAGCTGGCAATTCTGTACATTTACGGCCCCATTGTTTTTCCGTATAGCCTTTGATAAGCTTTTCGTAAATATCTGTACCTACAAGGCTAATAGCTTGCTCTTCTAGGTTCTTAGGTTCACTTGTAATAGCAGATCGTTGCTTAGTAATGATGTCCTGTGCCTCTTTAGGAGTTCGAATATTCCACATCTTAGAGAATGTATTCATATTAAATGGCAAATTGTACATTTCACCTTTATAGTTCGCTACAGGACTATTTACATAGTGATTGAACTCAGCAAATTGATTCACATAATCCCACACATGCTTTAAGGATGTATGGAAAATATGTGCACCATACACGTGAATGTTAATATCGTCTTTGCTTTCACAGTACAGATTACCTGCTATATGATTGCGACGATCGATAACAAGTACAGATTTACCACGCTTGTGCGCCTCATGGGCAAATACAGCACCAAATGGGCCTGCCCCAACTACTAAATAATCGTATTTCATTAATAGGCCCCTTTCGATTTAACGACAGCCAACACAGTTTTCAATAGATATACAATATCGATCCAGACGGACCAGTTATGAACATACCAAGAGTCCATTAATACACGCTCTTCATAGGTAGTATCGCTACGACCGCTAACTTGCCATACACCGGTAATTCCTGGTGGTACAAGGTAAAAGTCGTTGATATAGTCGCCGTATTTTACGATTTCATCACGCACGATAGGACGAGGACCTACAAGGCTCATATCCCCAACGAGAACATTCCACAATTGTGGCAATTCATCAAGGCTTGTTTTGCGAAGGAATTTACCAATACGAGTAACACGAGGATCATCTTTTAATTTGAAATCTCGTTCCCATTCCTCACGGGCTGCAGGATTTTCTTTCAAATATACCTCTAATGCCTCTTGTGCATTCGGCACCATGGAGCGGAATTTATAGCATGGGAACTCTTTACCACCTTGGCCAACGCGCTTGTGACCAAATACGATAGGACCTGGAGAATCTAGATAAATCAATACAGCTACGATAGCGAGGATTGGCAAGATCAAGATGCCACCACATACAGTAGCTACAATATCAAAGATGCGCTTCATAATGCGGTTAGACTTGCGAGCCAAGTTATTTTGTACCCGCAATACAACAGCTTGCTCTTCCATCATGCCCCGAGCCGTAATATTACTTGCTGGTAAACCAAATAACTCAGGCACAAAGGCTACGCGTTTTACCAATAATTGCAATCGATTGATCAAAGATACTAACTTTTTAGGTTCTAACCCTGGTGCACAAATAAGAACTGTTTGTACACCTGTATCTTTGATAACATGTTCAACATCGGAAAAAGCACCTAAACATGGATATTCTTTAGCAATAGCAGAGGATTTAGGATTATCATCTACATAACCAATAATCTTGTACGTAGCAATTGGCATGCGATCTAAGGATTTCTTTACGAGCTCTGCTGTTTTACCTGCACCAACGAGAAGGACTGGTATATTTAAATATCCTGCCTTTGAGAGAATCTTGCCTACAATAAAACGACTACTAAAGATAAAGAGTAGCATAAATAAATAGGCAAAGATAACAAAGAGTCGAGA
>DXZL01000007.1:24688-26690 GCA_019419725.1 Veillonella sp.
TTACATGACCTGTGTACATGAGTACAATAGATACAACGACGCCAATAGTGATACTGCGGAATAGGTTTTTCATAGTATCCCAATAGGGAGATACTACAGAATAGGCATTATTTAGAATCAATATAGCTAAAAATACGAAAGGTATAACGCCATATACATAGATTTCATCTACCTTAAAATGTGGACTTACCGGTAAAAATGGCAAATTTAACCGCAAATGATAGGCCGCTAATGTGCCTAGCACAATAGAAATATAATCAGCTATAAGTACTATAAATTTACTAACAAGCAACTTGTTGTGATTATTATATCCATAACTATTCATACTAATACCCCAAACTATAAAAAAAGGTTGTTTTCTCAATACAATTTTTAAGAAAACAACCTCTAAACCATACGAATACAATGTACCAATATTTACATATATTGTATCATATTCAAAAGTTTAAAACTATGAAAAAACATAGATTTTAGCTATCTTTTATGCAGTTTTTTGGAGATTTTGGGTCTATTTAAATTAGACATAAAAATCAATTAAATAATGCGTAAATATTTCCTAAATAACCGTGTGATTCTCAATTAATTCTCAATTAACTCTCAATTGCTTTCAATTGAATCATGATGCCCATAACAATCCAAAACATGCGAATACCAGATGAATTTCCCCACGTATAATCAACTGATCCAAATAGGAATAAGTAACTAATTAAACCTACAAGGATTGATAAATCATAAGGGTTTCTTGTCTTCACATAGTGTTTCAACGATTTGCAGAACATAAAGATTGAGAATCCTAAGAAACCAACGAGCCCTAAAATGCCAGATTCAGAGGCTATTTGCAATAGATTATTATGAGAATGGCCCAAATCTTGAGTTTCTTGTTTTAATTTATAGTGCTCTCGATATGTTTTTTGCCATAATCCAGGACCAACACCTGTTACAGGGTGGTCCATAATCATTTGCTTATCTGCTTCCCATACATAAATACGGCCCAAATTTGAACCATCTGTGCTTATATTAAAAGTACTTTCAAAACGAGCTACATAGGCTTGATTGCTACTAAATGCATATCCTATACCTACAACAGCTACAAGTAGTACTAATACATAGCGAATATTTACAAAGCAATAGCGCAATGTAATGAGCGCCCCATTAATGCCATTAAATAACCAGGAACCACGACTTTGGTTCCCCCACATGCCTAATAGCATGCCAAACAAAGAAAATACAGCAGATTTTCTTACATACGAAGGAAATCTCTTATCATAGGCGGCAATTAATGCTAATGGAAAAGCCAATGTTAACAACATGGCAAGACCCATCATAGAGCCGTGTATAACACCACCTGCACGACCTCCTGGTCCTAAGTTATAGCCCAATAAATATTGGGCAAAGGCCGATACAGCATCGACGCCCATATACACAAAAAATACTGATAATATGGCGTATAATTTGCGAGAACTCTTAATACATAGCAGAATTGGGACGATGACTAATACCTTCCAAACCCAAATATTGAAGAAATATTTTGTGGTCACCGCTATATCGATACTAATTAATGCGGACGGCAATACGCATAGTAACATGCCTAAATAAGCCCATCCATATTGGCGTATCGATTGTGGTATGGAGATTTCATGTCGCCTATACCAGCACGTTATTAAGGTCATCAATATAATGAGGCCATATAGTAAATTCCCTAATGCCATGGATGACCGTGTCGTACATATCATAACTGAAATAAGTACGGTTAGTACCATTTCAGAATTTTTAAGTATCCAAGATTGCATACTAACCTCTTTTCCCCTACATAGTTACAATCTACTATTTATCATATTAACATCTATACTTTATAGATATCTATTTAGTTTATAAATATCTATTTGCTGTATAAATATTATTTTATTCGTAACAATGGTCGTACATGGTTTTGAATTTCTTGTTCATATTGATCGAGTAATTCATAACGTTTTCTATATTGGCTACGTTTTTGTGATTTAAT
>DXZL01000070.1 GCA_019419725.1 Veillonella sp.
AAGCAGTATATTGAAAGGGTTTACCATATGGTAAACCCTTTTAGTACTATAGTTATACCTTTAGTTAGGTAGAAAGGATTATCCATGGAATTATTGGCTCCTGCCGGTACGATGGAAAACTTTATAGCCGCTTTAGAATCTGGGGCTGATGCTATTTATCTTGGCGGTAAAGGCTTTAATGCTCGTGCTCATGCAGCAAACTTTGGCATTGAAGAACTGGCTGAGGCTATTCGTTTGGCTCATATTTTAGATGTGTCCGTATATGTAACCGTAAATATCCTCATAGGTGATTCCGAATTAAAGGATCTCGAGGCGTATTTAAAGGACTTAGAGCGCATCGGTGTGGATGCTATTATCATTCAAGATTTAGCAGTTGCTAAATTGGCACAACGAGTGGCTCCTAAACTTCACTTGCATGGCAGTACGCAGATGACGGCTGCTACATTAGATGCTGTTCGTTTTTATGAAAGCCTCGGTTTTACCCGTGTTGTATTGGCTCGTGAATTGAGCCTCCTTGAAATTGAACATATTTGTAAAAACTGTACAGCTGAAATCGAAGTCTTTGTACATGGTGCCTTATGTGTGTGCTATTCTGGTCAATGCTTGATGAGTTCCTTTATCGGTGGTCGCAGTGGTAACCGTGGTGCCTGCGCACAACCTTGCCGCTTGCCTTATGAGTTATTAGATTCATCTGGCACTAGCTTGTTGCCAAAACATGAAGCCTATCTGTTAAGTCCAAAGGATCTTAACTATAGTGAGCATATGAATGAACTCGTTGCAGCCGGTGTTACGTCCTTTAAAGTAGAAGGACGCATGAAAAAGGTTTCCTATGTGCGTCAAGTTATTGGAACGTATCGCCATATTTTAGATACAGCTCATATGGATGCTGCTGATGCCGATGCATTGGCATCAGGATTTAATCGTGGGTTCTCTACTGATTATTTAATAGACCATGTAGGGAAATCCATGATGACCGTTGTGGCTCCAAATAATCAAGGGAAATTGATCGGCAAAGCAGAGGTCAAAAAGGGACAAGTTCATTTGTACCTAACAGAACCGATTGAAAAAGGTTCACTCTTAAAGGTAATGCAAGCTTCTGGTAGTATTACGTACTACCAAATTGATCAGAATTGGTCCTTAGTAAATGAAAAACATTTTGTAGGTAAACCTGATGAAGGGTTTGCAGCGGGACAAGTATTCTTGGCATCTACGCCAAAATCTCAAAAGCAACGGGGCTTACAAGACTTTAGTGCTAAATTAGAAGTACATGGTTATCTATCTATTAATACAGACCGAGAACAGCCATGTACAAATCTTACCTTTGTATTAAACGACGGTCGTACTGTGACAGTATCTAATGAGTTTGAACCAGTTTATGCTAATAATAAACCGACTAGTTTAGAGAAGGTTACAGACCAAGTGGGTAGATTAGGTAATACATTGTTTACTCTAGCCTCTATGTCTATTCCAAAAGGTCCATATATGTGGCCTGCTAGTGTTTTGAATGCATTGCGTCGCGATGCAGTGGAGTCTTTAGAAACTCTGTTAATTACAGATCATGAAACTGCTTGGGCAGAACTTGCGGTAGAACCTCAAGATATGTCATCCCTAGTAGCTAAGGATACGATTCAGTACACAGAGCCTATGGTGAGTGCTCGCGTTGATGAATTAGATGCTGTGAAAGCTGCTATTGAAGGTGGTGCTAAGAAGATTATCTTCGGTGGTGACCGTTTACAACGCAAGCCTTATGAACTCAGCATTTACGAAAAGGTAGCTACCCTTTGTAAAGACCATAATGTGCTTTGTGTATTTGCTACGCCTCGCGTCGTAAAAGACGATGAAGTTGAGGTGTACATGAATACTCTTAAGGCTATAGTTGAGGCTCAACTAGATAACATTTCTATTCATGTGCCACAAGCGTTATTATGGCTTCGTGACTTAGGGTATACAGGTGCTATTGAGGCTGATACAGGTCTTAATATATTTAATGGCTCTGCATTACAAGTATGGCAAGACTTTAATATGAGTAGCATAGCGCCATCCTTAGAGTTAACATTGGCACAACTTGTTAACTTGCAAAAATCTACTAAATTGCCATTAGAGATAATGGTACATGGTTACACGGAAATGATGATTTCTGAATATTGTGCCATCGCAAGCTTTGTGGGCACTGGCAAGAAGGAAAACTGTCCTATGCCATGTGTAAGCGAGGACTATGCATTGAAGGACCGTAAAGGGGAAGTATTCCCACTTCGTACGGATCCGTATTGCCGTATGCACATCATGAACAGTCATGAAATGGATATGCGCGCGTATGTGCCAGAGTTACATCGAAAAGGGCTACATATATTGCGCATCGATGGGCGACATATGGATCCACATCGTTTGCGTACTATCGTAGCAGATTATGTATCCATTCAAAATGGAACAAAAGAGGCTCCTCCTAAAAGTGTAGGCAAGGATGATACACCTATTACAAGGGGCCACTATTTTAGAGGTATTTTATAAAAGAGGTAGTACATTGTTTAACGAAGATGTATTAGACTTTCACCATATAAAAGAACAATTACAACAACATTGTAGTTCTACCATTGCTAAAGAATTAGCCATGCACATCGAACCTATGACAGATGTGAAAGCCATTCAAGAGAACCTTGATGAAACGGCGGAGGCAATGCGTTCTTTGCAAACTGAGGTAGAACAACCGTTAGGCGGTACGCGAGATATTCGTGAGTCCTGTAAGAAGAGTCGTAAAGACTTTGTCCTTACGCGTGAAGCATTGTGGGATATTTATTTAACCATTGGTGCTTATAAGCGCATGACAAAGTTCTTTAGAACGAAATATATGGTATATCCATTGCTATCCTTATGGGTACAGGATATGCCAAATACAGATCGCATTGAAAATCGCTTTAAACGCGTTTTTGATGAAAAAGGGGAATTGCTTGATACAGCATCTCCTAAGTTGGCGAGCCTAAGAAATACGATTATTAAAACTCGTGAAAAGATTAAAAATGATATTCAAGCTATCTTACACGATAAGGATAATCAGAAGTATTTCCAAGAAACAATCATTACACAGCGTAATAATCGCTATGTAATCCCTGTAAAACAGGAGTATCGCCAATACTTTGATGGTCTTATTCATGACCGTTCTGCAACGGGTCAAACCTTATATATTGAACCGATGCGCTTGGTGAATCTAAATAATGAATTACAAGAGGCTTTGATTGGTGAAGAGCAAGAGGTATTGCGTATTTACCGTGAATTATCAGCCCTTGTAAAACAACATAGTAATGATTTGATGGATGCTTGTGAAAAGGTATCCCATATCGAATTTGTATATGGTAAGGCGAGTCTTGCTATTTCTTATAAGGGTGTACCGGCCATCTTGAGTACTGATAGAACAGTTAATCTCATGAGAGCTCGGCACCCATTAATCCCACCGAATGTGGTAGTGCCTACCAATATTCAATTAGGTACATCGTACCGTATTTTATTGATTACTGGTTCTAATACAGGTGGTAAAACAGTATCCCTTAAAACATTAGGATTATTGAGTTTAATGAACCAATGTGGTCTATTTATCCCTGCAGACCACGGCTCAATGTTGCCTATATTCCAAAATATCTTTGCCGATATTGGGGATGAACAAAGTATTGAGGCTAGCCTTAGTACGTTCTCTGCTCATATGACACAAGTTATTTCCATTATTAAACATTGTGGTCCAAATGACTTGGTATTACTAGATGAACTTGGATCTGGTACAGATCCAGAGGAAGGTAGTGCACTTGCTGTATCTATCCTTGAGTTCTTCCGTAAAAAAGGTGCCCTTATGATGGTAAGTACCCATTATAATGAGCTTAAAAACTATGCATACCATACAGAAGGAATCGAAAACGGCCATGTAGAATTTGATGAGCGTACCTTAAAGCCAACGTATCGACTTCATATTGGTGTAGCAGGTAGTAGCCATGCATTGAGTATTGCGGCCCGCTTAGGTTTACCAAAAGATATCGTAACGCGCGCGGCAGAGTATAAATCTCAATTTGGTAGCCATGAAATGGAAGAAGTTCTTTCAGATTTGAATGAGCAACTTCGTAAGGCATCTGAACGTGAAAGAGCCTTAAAGAAAGAGCTTGATGAAACACGTCGCATGCGCGGCCAATTAGAGAAGGAAAAGAAACAGTTTAATGAAAAACGTAAACAAATCTTAGCCAAGGCTCAAGCAGATGCAGAAGCTATGAAACGTAGTTTACGCGTCGAAGGGGAAGCGATTATCAAGCAATTGAAATCGCAATTCTCCGAAACAAATAAGGATAAGCGTCAATCTGCTATTAATGCTGCACGTAAGGGCATTTCTAATGTACATGTACCAGAAGCCCCAGTAGATGATGATCGTAAGTCCTTGACGGCAGATGCTATTAAGGTAGGCCAAGCAGTATATGTTACATCTTTACGTTCATTAGGTACCGTATTAGCTATCAATGGCAATCGTGTAAATGTAGATATTAATGGCTTAACTGCAACAGTTAAGGTTAATGAATTGCAATCTACCACACGTGAAGAGGGCAATAAACTAGAACGTGAACAAAAAGCGGCTATGCCTAAAACTAGAAAACGTATGGGTGGCTCTGCCGTACAACGCCAAAAAGAGGTTCGTACTGAAATTAATATTCTTGGACAAACGGTAGATGAAGCGACAGTTTCTGTTGGTAGATTTATTGATCAAGCTTTACTTGGTGGTGTTAATCAAGTGCGCATTATTCACGGTAAGGGGACTGGTGCATTACGAGAAGGTGTACATCAATATTTGCGCACCTTACCGCATGTGGCTCATTTTGAAACAGCAGGCTATGACGAAGGTGGTGCAGGGGCTACCAATGTAGTTCTGAAATAAAGCTACACAATAGTGATATAGTTATAGATAATACAGTAAATTATTATCGTATATCAAATTGGTTATGGGGTATAGCCATATACATATATAGAAATAGAAGAGGTAGTAAGTTCTTAGAACTTACTACCTTTTTACGTAAAAGAAAGGAGCGGAACACATGTTCCGCTCCTTTAGAGTATTAGATTAACGATCTTTTTTACTAGACTTTTTACTTTTGGATGAATTAGATTTCTGTTCAGTTGCATCATCTTTTGAGCCACTGTCATCTTTTACAGCTTCATCTTTCGATTTGTCTTTATCGTCTTTTTTGTCTGCTTTTTCGTCCTTAGCAGCTTCTTTTTTAGGCTGTGCTTTTACAGGATTATAATAACCTTCAGAAACAGCTGATTGAGCGCTAGCAGGAACGGAGAAGTCAGAAGCAGGGGTATTGGCAAGCGCATTTGCCATGAATTGGCCCCACATAATAGCAGGTGTGTCACCACCGGTGATGCCTCGTAATGTTTCCGAGCCATAGTCATCACCAATCCAAACGGCAGCTACTAAATCAGGCGTGTAACCAACGAACCAAGCATCCTTGGAATCATCTGTTGTACCAGTTTTGCCTGCTGCAGGACGACCGATTGCTGCATTACCACCAGTACCGCCATTTATAACGGATTCTAGCATATTTGTAATGATAGCTGCATCTTTTTCATCTACAACACGTTTTTCTTGGATGGAGTTTTCTTCCACAACTTGACCATTGCGGTCTACAATTTTAACGATTGCCGTAGGTTGAACCTTGATACCACCATTAGCGAGTACACCATAAGCTTGAACCATTTCAAGAGGTGTTACACCATGAGTTAAACCACCAAGTGCAGTAGACAAGTTATTATCTTGATCTGTAAGAGTAGTGATACCCATTTCTTTGGCAAGTTTAATAATCTTAGACATGCCTACTTCATCAGCAACTTTTACGGCAGCTACGTTACGAGAATGTTGTAATGCATAGCGATATGTAATATTACCTACGAAGTCATTTTCATAGTTTTTAGGGCTCCAGTTACCAAATGTAACAGGGCTATCATCTACGATAGAACCAGGAGTTTTACCAGATTGAATAGCTGCTAAATATACAAATGGCTTCATAGCGGAACCTGGTTGACGTTCTGCTTGTGTAGCACGGTTAAATGCATCATCACCGCGGCCACCAACCATAGCCATAATGTAACCATTATGAGGGTTCATAGCAACGATAGCACCTTGTGGTTGATGTAAACCATTGCTATCAGTGTAGTAATTAGGCAAGTTTTGCATTGCTGCTACAGCTGCATTTTGTGCATCCATATCAAGAGTTGTATAAATTTTTAAACCATCTTTATAGATTGCATCGTCGCCATATTTTTCAGAAACTTGTGCAATAACATAGTTAATGAAGTAAGATGCATTAGATTTTTCATGCGTTTGTTCTTGCTTTGCCACTAAGCCTAAATCTGCTTGACGTGCTTCATCAGCTTGCTCTTGTGTAATGTAACCGTATTTAACCATTTGGCCTAATACAACAGCTTGACGTTTTTTACTAGCTTCCAAATCATTGAATGGAGAGTAGTAGTTAGGACTTTGTGGTAAGCCTGCAATGAGTGCTGCTTGAGCTAGCGTTAATTGGCTAGCATCCTTACCAAAGTATACATGAGCTGCAGATTGTACACCGTATGCACCTTGGCCAAAGTAAATTTGGTTCATGTACATTTCAAGGATTTCATCCTTAGTGTAATGTTGTTCAATTTTAAGTGCTAGCAATGCTTCAGAAATTTTACGTTTAAATGTTCTGTCTTGAGATAAGAATGCATTACGCGCTAACTGTTGAGTGATTGTAGAACCACCTTCAGATACGCCACTATGAACAATGTTAACCCATACAGCACGCAAGATACCAACAGGGTCGATACCGTGATGGGAATAGAAGCGAGAGTCCTCAGTAGCAACAAAGGCATTTTGTAAATCCTTTGGTACATCTTTTAAAGGTACTGGTAATCTATTCTCTGTGGAATGAACCGTTGTGATGAGATTACCATGGACATCGTAAATTTGAGACGATGCAGAAGGACGTACATTGGATACATCTGGTAGGTTAGACAGTGTAGCACTGATGAAACCACAGCCACCTCCGGCTACGATGAGTATAAGGAGAAGGGCACAAATCCAAAATAGACGCTTCGGACTTGTCTTCTTCGGTGTAGCGCCGCTACCATTAGAACGGCGGCTGCTTCTCGCATTTGAGTTATTACTCATAGAGTCACCTCTTTTTTCTTTTGTTAGTAAATATAACGTAAATTCTATTACGCAGTTATAAATATTATATCATATATG
>DXZL01000071.1 GCA_019419725.1 Veillonella sp.
CACAAGCGGCAACAATCTTGAACCGCATGCTTAATGGTGCTGGCCTTGCAACACCAAAACATACTACAACTGAAGCTAAAACTGAAACAGCTGTAAAAGAAGATGTAAAAAAAGCTGATACAGCAGCAGAAAAAGATGCATCCAAAGTAAGCAAAGATGCTAAAAAAGATGTAGCTAAAGCTGACAAAGCCGTAAAAGCTGATGCAAAAAAAGTTGAAAAAGACGTAAAAGGCAATAAAAATGCTGCAGTAGCTCAAAAAACTGAACCTACTCGCACAGTTCGCCCTGTTCGTCGCAGTACTTTAAAAGCACTTGATCAAAAACAACAAGCTGCTTTAGAAGATAAAGTATTCAATGAATTGAATAAAACATATAAAACAGAAGATGCATTCCAAGATTACGGTGTAATGTACTGGCGCGATAATCAATTGCACGTAGCATTGAAAACAGATAGCGATATCTCCACAGTAAAAGCTAACCTTGCTGCACGTGGTGATTCTACTGTAAATAACTATGTTGTAGTTGAACCATCCCAATACAGCCAAACAGAATATGATGCAATCGATGCGAACTTCCGCAACTACTACAACAAAAACGAAAAAGCTGGTACAATCCTAGCTACATTCCCTGATGTAGAAAACAACCAACTTTATGCTGTTGTAACAACTGCATCTAAAGAAACTCAACAAGGAATGTCTAAATTATTCGGTTCCAAAGTAAAAATGACAGTTAAACGCTAATAGGCGTTCACTCAACTAGCCAAGGCAGCGTATACGTTTAGTATTACGCTGCTTTGTTTATATCACTATGCATGCCTTATTATTCGCTATATAATGGATATAGATTTTATTGTTGGTGAAAGTTTATATTCTTCGGCTATAGAACGTTAGCCATTTACCATAATTAGGAAGGATTTTTATGTACAAGAATACCCCTTATGTATTACGTGCCCTTGTTTTAGGCACACTATTAGCTACAACAGGCCTTAGTTTTGTTTCTGCTAATACTACAACTCATACTCCTGCAGTAGCCTCCACAAAAGCTGAAGCGTCTACAGTAGGCAATACAAAAGCAGTTACACCAAAAACAGATGTTTCTAACGTAGAAGCAACTAAAGTAGAGTCTCCTAAATTTGATGCTGCTAAAGCTGCCACACCTATGGTTGTAAATACATCTATCGGTACGCCTCAAGATATTCAAAAAATCCGTGCCCACATCTTCTCTGATGTACCTAGCGATTTCTGGGCTGCCAACTCTATCAGTACTGTAACAAAAGCAAATCTTATGAAAGGTTATTCTGACGGTACATTCCGACCTAACCAACCTATGACTCGTGAAGAAGTAGCTGCGCTCTTCAACAATATCACAGATGATGGTACAGCAGCCTTCTTATCTAGCAAATTTAAAGATATTACATCTGATCGTTGGTCCGCTCTTGCTATCGAATCTGTAGCGCGCAAAAATATCATCAGCGGTTATGGCGATAACACATATAAACCTGAAAAATATATGTCTCGCCAAGAATTTGCTGTAGTAGCAGACAACTACATTCACTACTTAGGATACACAACAGAGGATCCAACAGCACTTGATAGTATTGCTTATGGAGACCAAAAATTCGTAGCTCCTTGGGCTCAAGACGCAGTGCGTGAACTTGCATACCTTGGTTTCACAAACTACGCTCCTGGCACATTATTTAACCCTGAAAAATATGTAACTCGTGCTGAAGCAGCTGAGATTGCATACCGCATGACACAAACAGAGCAAGCACTTGCCTTCCACAATACATTGTTCAAACAACAAGTAGAAAGTAAAACAGCTTCTATTATCGACAAGACATTAGGCTATGGCAATGACTTCACTAAATTCCGTCAAGACGGTGCCCTCTTCTGGGATGGTGGAAAATTACATGCTTCTTTAACAGATAAGAAAAAAGCTGATGCTGTTGCGCATGCAATTTCTGAAACTCAAGATCCACAACTTGAAAGTGCTCTTGTAGTATCTCAAGGTAAATTAAATCAAGCGCAACTTGAAGATTATCAATCCGATGCTCTTGATTTATATAAAGCTAAAGAGCCAAAAGGTAATATCATTTCCATACGTCCTAATGACGATACAAGCGTTCTTATCATCACAGCAGACTCCGTTCAAAAGGACACTGTGAAAGCTTTCAAAAAGAAATTCAAAAACAATGTAGTAGTAGTACAATTACCAGAACCAGAGACAGTAAAAGCGGATGCAGCGATCCAATTCCCATTGCCTCCACGCGTAAACTACTACGATACAACAAATAAATAATTAAATAAACTCAATAATAAAAAATAATAAAAAGCCGTGTTCTTACACGGCTTTTTATTGTATCCCCATCAAAATGTATTATAAGACTATTATTAAATCTTTAATGCAAAAAAGAACCGCCCCCGAAGGAGCGGTTCTTTCACAATTAAACAGCTGTTACTATACACACATAATCGAATTCACACAGTTCGATTATTTTTTTGTCACATCATTTTGGCGGTCACGTAAGTTACCAACTGGTACATATACGGTACCTGCACTGTGGATTGCATCCACGTCTTGTTGCAATACCATTACAACAGAATAGTCATCAGTTGTGTAGAATTCAGTAGGCATTTTTTCGATGTTTACTTCGCCGCCCAATTGATTCTTCACATCTTGATTATTTTCGATAGCATTCACTAATTCTTTTTTGTTAAGGCCACCAAGGTCATACAAGGATAATTGACGACCTGTTGTAGTGTTGAATGTGAAGCCCTTTACATAGTTGACGCCATTAGCATCACGATCACGCATTGTGTACGTATGAATCAATACACTGAAAATACCATTTTTGTCTGTTTTAACATCGTAGTACATAACTACATTTGTTTTATCAGCGTCTTTGGCATTCAATTTTTCTACGTCGTTTTGTACTTTAGCAACGTATTTTTTGATAGTATTATTGATTGCTTTTTCTACAACTGGACTAACAGATTTAACTGTTGGGAACACTAGATCAAGATGATCTGTAGTAGATTCCACTGGAGATACAGCCACCTCTTTGCGGTCCATATAGCGGTCTGCATTAGGTGCTACTACTTCAACTGCATCGCGATCAACCTTAGATGCTACAGAGCGTAACGCACGGTTTTGCTCCGGTGTAGCAGTACTAGAGATACGGTATGTTAAATCGTTGCGATTTACTTTATTCGTATCAGCTTGAACTTTTTGCACTGTTGCAGTGTCTTTAGTTACAGGAATTTCGCTTGCTGCGAAAGATACTACTGGCAATGCAGCAGCCATCATGATGAGTACAGACTGTTTTAATTTCATTGTTTAACCTCTTATTGTTGTTCTTGCTCAGCTTTCATCGCTAAAGCTTCTTCTTTATTGAATTTGTGTGTTACAACACGACGAACAAGGTAGAGACCAGAGAAGATGAATGCAAGCAATCCTAACCATTGTGCTGTGCTTTCAAATTGAGGACCTACTAATTCAAGTGGAGATTCACCGCCACCAGTTGTAACAGACAATACAATAATAACAGCTATGATTACACCAATCAAGCTTTCACCAACAATCAAACCAGAAGCGAAGAGAACGCCACGGCGGTTAGATTGTTCAACATCATACTCAGCGAGTTCGCCAGCACGCATTTTAGCACGAGCTACTAAGTAACGGCCTACGAAATAGCTAATGAAAGAACCTATGATGAGAGGCACTTCCAATGTTGGAGGTAAGTAGATACCCATACCAACTGCCAATGGAGGCAATGTTAAAGAAGCTGTTGTGCTCTTAAGAATTAAGTTAACGATGATTGCTACTACGCCAACACCAACGCCAATCAAGATATAATCCCAATCCATGCTAGAACTGAAGATACCTTGAGCAATTGTAGTCATCAAAGTTGCTTGTGGAGCAGATAATGCAGCATTAGGATCCATTTCAGGACGTGGTAACGCACCTGTGAAGCCGTATGCTTGGTAAAGCAAGTTAAGAACAGGAGCAATTGCAACCGCACCAGCTACGGAGCCAAGTAACAATGCAATTTGTTGACGCCAAGGTGTAGCACCAACGAGTTGGCCAGTTTTCAAGTCTTGCAAGTTATCGTTAGAAATAGATGCAATCGCAATAACTACGGATGTCATAAAGATAGCCATAGCTGTAGCGAATTGTACGCCTGCTTCTGTAGCGAACAAGTTATTTTCAGAAGCGATGAAGTACACCACTAAGGAAGAAATAATAGTCGCCAAGATACCAATACCGGAGATTGGAGATGCAGATGTACCGATAAGACCTGCCATGTAACCACAAGCTGCGGCTACGAAGAAGCCGATTAGCAAAGCTACTAGAACACCTACGATAACAAGTGTCCACATTAAGCCTGCGCTAATAGGTACTGCAGATACGAAATCCCAGAATGTAAGAACTAAACCTAAAAGGATGATACCGAACACGATGATAACAGATTTTGTGCTCATATCTGTATCCATACGATGCAATGCACGTTCAGTGGAACTGCTATTCATGGATTTAACAGAAATTTTCATACCTTCGATGATTGGTTTAATCAATGTAATCAAAGTCCAAATCGCTGCGATACCAATAGCACCAGCACCGATGAAACGAACTTTAGATTTCCAAACAGCCATTGCAAATTTAGCTGTAGCACCGCCGTCTGGAGCAAACATATTAGTTAAATAAGGTACAAAACCAGCCCAAGCTATGAGTACACCAACGAGGATAGCGATACCAGAAGCAATACCGATAAGGTAACCAGCGCCTAACAATGCTGTAGAGAAGCCTAACGGAATTTGAGTAATCCCCTTGCTACCTACAGGAAGCCAGAAACTCATGCTGTCTCCGAGCACTTTGAAACCATTTGCACAAAGACTGATAATACCAGCTACCAAACCACCGGATACGATATCACCCATACCGGAGCTAGATTGTGGACCTTGGCCAGCATTGTGAGATCCAACTTTCAAGATTTCTGCTGCTGCACGGCCTTCTGGATATGGCAAATCACTATTTACTACCATGGCACGACGCAATGGAATGGTGAATAATACACCTAGAGAACCACCGCATGCGCAGAGCAAGAATGTTTGCCAGAATGGGAAACCATTCCAATAGCCAAGCATTAGTAGACCTGGCAAAATAAAGATAATTGCGGACAAAGTACCAGCTGCGGAAGCCTGTGTTTGTACCATGTTGTTTTCAAGAACGTTAGAATCCTTGAAGAAACGTAAAATTGCCATTGAAATAATGGCTGCCGGAATGGATGACGAGAATGTCAAACCAACCTTCAAACCGAGATATACGTTAGATGCTGTAAAAATAACAGTAATTAATGCACCAAGTAGCATCCCACGTACCGTCAGTTCCGGCAGATGAAGGTCATGGCTCATAAAGTCATGTTTCATAAGTACTTACCTCCTCTGTGAAACTAGAGCTTAAAACAATATAATAAGCTACTTCCATTTTATCGTGTTAAAGCGATGATTTCAATATATATGCGATATTTATAATGTATACATATAAAAGATTATAAAGTTTAGGTCCTCCAAGAAACAACTTGAAAGGTCTATTCTATACTCTAAATACTTTAATAAGCGTGGTAGCCCTACAAAAGCCTCCAAAGCCATTTACCCCGCTACGCAGGGCCACTAAGTCGTTTTTAGACTATCGCTTTCCCCCTCTCAAATCACCCCTCTATGAAACATATATACAAATTAATATAAATCATCGCATATATATGGGGAGAAGGAAAAAGATGTATATGCACAAATCGCATATACAGCTCTCTTCTATATGAAAATAGAAATCATTATCTTTTATCCTGTACAAATATACAGGATTTTATATAATTAAAGTACCGATGATAAGGTCGGCATGTCTTTTAAGGAGGTTGTAAACATTATGGAAACAAGAACTGAATATGATTCAATGGGCCCAGTCGAAGTCGATGCTAGACGAATTTACGGACCTCAAACGCAACGCTCGTTCAATAACTTTAAGATTGGTGATCACCGCATCCCTATTGAACAAATCAAAGCGCTTGCGCTTGTCAAAAAAGCATGTGCTTTAACTAATGCTAAGTGTGGCGCAGTAACTGAGGAAAAAGCGAAACTCATCGCTCAAGTAGTAGATGAAATCGTGGAAGGCAAATGGAATGATGAATTCCCATTAACAGTATTCCAAACAGGTTCTGGCACACAAACTAATATGAATGTGAACGAGGTAATCGCTCACCGGGCTAAACAGTTAGATGAAAGCAATCCGCTCCATCCTAACGACGATGTAAACCGCGGCCAAAGTACAAATGATACATTCCCTACGGCAATGCATATCTGCGCATACTTTGAAATTACAAAACGCGTAATCCCTGCATTGGACGGTCTTATCGAATCTTTCGAGAAATTGCAAGAAAAAGGAAAAGGCTTACAAAAAGTTGGTCGTACTCACCTGCAAGACGCGACTTTCATCATGGTGGACCAAGAAATCAGCGCCTTTGTGGACGGCTTAAAAACTGCAAAAACTATGCTCCTTCAAAATGCTGACTACCTACTCGACGTAGCCCTTGGCGGCACTGCGGTCGGCACAGGCGTAAACACGCCTAAAGGCTATCTAGACGTTATGGAAACTGTATTGCCAGAGGTAACAGGTGCTCCATTCCGCGTGAAGAACAATAAATTCCAAGGACTCGCTCTTAAAGATGCGTTCATGATGGCTCACGGTGCACTTAACACATTGGCTACGACACTATTCAAAATCGCTAACGATGTTCGCTTCTTAGGTTCTGGCCCTCGTTGCGGTTACGGCGAATGGCATCTACCTGAAAACGAACCAGGCTCCTCCATCATGCCAGGCAAGGTCAACCCTACACAATGTGAAGCCTTGACCATGGTATGCGCTCAAGTATTTGGTCATAATACAACTATGACACTCTGTGCAGGCAGCGGTGCGTTCCAATTGAACGTATACATGCCTATCATGATTTATGATTTTGTTGAAAGCTGTCGCCTCCTCGCAGATGCAATGAATTCTTTCACAACACACTGCATCGACGGTGTAGAATTTGTGCCTGAAAAACTCAACTTCTTTGTAGAACAATCCCTTATGATCGCTACATCCTTAACACCATACATTGGCTATGATAAGAGTGCTAAGGTTGTAAAAGAAGCGTACAAACGCGGTTGCTCTATTAAAGAAATCATCTTGGAAGAAA
>DXZL01000072.1 GCA_019419725.1 Veillonella sp.
ATATACAGTAAAACCCGAATCGCAAAACTACTAAAACACGATTCGGGTTTTGTATTATTTAGATTCTTTACCTTCTACAAAAAGCATGTCATTGCGTTTTACATCTGTGTAAAGCAATGCATTACATACGGAAGCAGCGATTGGGCTACCACCTTTGTTACCTTTTACAGTGATGTAAGGAACTGGGGATACTTCCATCAAATAATCTTTGGATTCTGCAGCGCCTACGAAGCCTACAGGGATACCAATGATAAGAGCTGGTTTAATACCTTCTTCAAGAGCTAAGCGCAATACTTCGTACAATGCAGTAGGAGCATTACCGATAGCTACGATTTGGCCTTCTAATTGTTTGCCAAATGTACGCATAGCTGCGATGGAACGAGTTACACCCAATTCTTTAGCCATTTTAGCTACGTTTTCATCTTTGATTAAGCAGTGTACTTCGTTACCGCGAATTTTAAGAGCTGGTTTGGAGATACCTGTACGCACCATTTCTACGTCAGTGTAAATGTCAGCACCATTTTCCAAGGCTTCAATACCTTTTTGAACAGCATCAGGGCTCATTTTTACGAGTTGTGCGTATTCAACGTCACCAGAAGCATGTACAGTACGGGATACTACGCGTACTTCATCATCTGTTAAACCTAAATCTTTTACATAGTCGTAAATGATTTGCATACTTTTATCTTCAATCGCTTTAGGATTTTTAACGTAATCCATTAGTGTCCTCCCATAATTCGAAAAATTCATCATTCGATGATACCACGTGGCTTTCAATCTTAACACGGGGTCTATCGATAACAATAACATGGATACCAAGATCCATAGCTGCTTGTAATTTTGTATCAGCACCACCTACAAGGCCAGAGTTTTTCATAACTACAACGCTAGCCTTTGTATCGTGGAACATAATACGGTTCATATCGTAAGAAAATGGACCTTGTACTGCAACGATGCGCTTTGGACTTACATTGAGGTCTTCCATCATTTGTAACACCTCTGCGGTAGGCAAAATACGTGTCCATACTTCACAGTCTTGTAAGGCTTCAGATTTAGCAAAGATGTGCATTGTCTTACTACCAGTAGTCAAATACACATGGTTATTATTTTCCTTCGCTAACTTGCCTGCTAGATTAGCTGCTTCTACTTCATCTACTACGATATGTAATTTATCATACTCTGGTAATGGTACCTCTTTACGTTCAAACCGAACAAAAGGTATACCTTCGGCCTTTGCTGCATCTTGAGCCGTAGCTGTAACAATAGCAGCATACGGATGACTTGCATCAATTAAGAGTCGTACATTGTGCTCTTTAATCAAGTTTTGCATCGCCTCTTGGTCAAGACGGCCCGTATGTACGGTAATGCCTTTATGGGCAGCAAGCTCTGCACCATACTGACTAACAACCGTAACAAGCACATCTTCACCAGTCCGTTTTTGGATTTCTACCGCTAAGGTGCGACCATCCAAAGTGCCGGCAATGACCCAAATCATAATTTGTAGCCTCGAGGTGTAATCATGCGACCATTTTCAACATAGGTTTGGCTGTTACCGATGATAACAAGTGTTTGCATATCTACTTCTTCGTTAGTGAAGTTTTCAAGGTCAGAAATTACCATATGTTGACCTGGACGACCTGCTTTTTGCACGATACCAACAGGTGTTTTAGGATCGCGGTATTTAAGAACGATTTCGCGAACTTCATCTAAGTGTGTAACACGTTTTTTACTGCGTGGGTTGTACAAGGAGATAACCATATCGCCTTGTGCACAAAGGTCGGCACGTTTTTTAATAAGATCCCATGGAGTCATCAAATCACTCAAAGAAATGACTGCAAAGTCATGCATCAAAGGTGCACCCAATACAGATGCTGCTACGTTTACAGCACTAAGACCAGGTACGATATCTACGGAAGGACGTTTTTCTGCTGGCACTTTATTAGCAAGTTCTAACACAAGACCTGCCATGCCATATACGCCGGAGTCACCAGAGGATACTACAACGACTTGATGGCCTTCTACGGCTAAATCAACTGCTTGTTGGCAACGATCTACTTCTTGCATCATTGCAGTACCTACAGTTTCTTTACCTTCGATAAGGTCTTTGATCAAGTCGAGGTATGTCAAATAACCTACCACGCGGTCAGCTGCTAAGATAGCTTCGCGTGCTTGAGGTGTCATAAACTCTTCATCGCCAGGGCCGATACCGATTACTTTGATGTTACCTGTGCAATGGCTACCGTTGTTTTGGGATAAATTGTTTTGTGCTGTATTAATGTTCGGCTCTTGGCCGCTAGTAATGCTGTTGTCTCGCATACGTTTCCTACTCCTATAGTTCCTTTTACAAAATTAGATTCTTTTAATTTTTCTTCTTCAATGAGTGGCGCCATCTCGTCCTGTGTATAGAACACGATAGGCCACCCCATAATTTGCATAGCCTCTAAAAGGCCTACTTCGTCTTGTTTAACGATAACCGATGCTGCCGTAACAAGGCTTTTTGGTGAAAGCTTATGTGCTGCTAGCGACTGTTGTATGGCGTCAACGATCAATTCCTTTGGCGTATCTCGACGACAGCCAATGCCCATCGTATAGGTACGAGGGCGCAAAATCAATTGATTACCATACTCTGCAATTACTTTGTCTGTAATAACTACGCGAGAAGAACCTTCTTCAGCGCTTTCATTTTTACATGGAATGGAGTCAAGTTCCTCTAGAGAAACAACATGAACCATACCATGCTCACCAATATGAGCTTTCGCAGCTTGTTCTAAAGGCTCTGCATTTGGTAAGCTAGCATCGATATAATAATCAACTCGTTCTCCTCCAACGATGGCAGAGTTCACATTGATTAAGGTTTGGAAATCATCCACCAACAGATGCTCATGGCGCGCCAACACGTCAGGCGCTGGCAATCCGTTTACATCCGTAGCAGTTGTAATAACTGGGTCCGCATCGATGGCCAGCGAAATGGACTGCGTCCATTCGTTGGCGCCCCCAAGGTGCCCAGACAATAAGCTAATCACATGGTGTCCTACTTCGTCCATTACGACTACAGCAGGATCTTTGGATTTATGCTCAATATACGGTGCAATCATGCGCACTACAATACCAAGTGCCATAATACATAACACTTGATCGTAATCTTTGAAAATCTGTCCAATATGATTTTTGAGGGAATCAAAATAAATAGCATCTCCACCAGAGGGACGGTTTTCCTTTTCAAAGCAATCCGCATGGGGTGCCACCAAAGACTTGATGCGTTGACCTAGCTTTGCACCTCGTTCAGATACAGAGAGAATAGCCGTTCTATTCTTCTTAGCTCCAGTCGTAGATGCAACAGTTTCTAGTTCTTTCATCATACTAGTCCTTAGCACTGCGGTACATATGAGCAAACCCTTTGTCGTAAAGTTTAGATAATTCGTATTCACTATCTAATACATGGCTTACTACGATCATAGCTTGGCGTAATACGCCTTCTTTCGCTACGATATCCGCAATGGTTTCCAATGTGCCACGAATAATGCGTTGGTCTGGCCAAGACGCTTTTACCACGATAGCCACTGGAGTTGTTTTGTCATAACCGCCCTCGATGAGTTCAGCTACAACCTTATCTAACATTTGAACGCTAAGGAAAATACACATAGTTGCTTCATGAGCTGCTAACATGCGCAATTTTTCCTTTGGAGGCATCGGTGTACGGCCTTCCATACGCGTAATAATTACTGTTTGAGATACATTTGGCAATGTATATTCTTGTTTCAAAGCCGCTGCTGTAGCAAGGAAAGAGCTTACACCTGGTACGACTTCATAAGAAATCCCCATGCCAGCTAATGCATCCATTTGCTCTTGAATCGCACCATAAATAGCAGGGTCACCTGTATGAAGGCGAACTACGCTTTTACCAGCCTCCACAGAAGCTTTCATAACAGCCAACACCTCATCAAGGTTCATAGTAGCACTGTTATGAATTTCACAGCTTGGTTTACAAGCCTCTAAAATGGCAGGGTTTACCAAGGAGCCAGCGTAGATAACAACATCTGCCTCTTGCACTAAACGATACCCTTTGCGAGTGATTAACTCGGGATCCCCAGGGCCTGCGCCTACGATATGTACGTCAACCATATTACTCTCCTTCTGCGATACGCGTTGCAGATACAATGAAAATTGGACTCAATGGGTCTAACAAATGATAGGGACCAGCCTTGCGGTAACGGCTGATGGACATTTGGTAACCTTCATAGGTAAAAGGACGACTTTTCAATTCTTTTAAGATTGTATAACCAGTTTCCATCGTTACCGCAGTTACAACTAGACGGCCACCTACTTTTAAAAGACGTTGCGCCTCGTCCATAATGCCTGTCATACCGCCAGCACTGCCACCGATGATAACCGCATCAAGCTCAGGCAATTCTTCCATACCTTCAGGAGCTTTGGCCTTGATAACTGTCATATTATTTACATTGAATTTCTTCATGTTTTCATTGATAAGGTCGATGCCTTTATCAAAGCGCTCAATCGCATATACATGTCCTTTAGGCGCGGCCAAGGCTGCTTCAATAGAGATAGAGCCCGTACCAGCACCTACATCAAGGACGATGCTATCTTCCTCGATGCGTGCCTCATTCATAACGGCTTTGCGAATCTCGCATTTCGTCATCGGCACGTCGCCGCGGATAAATTCCTCATCAGGAATTCCGAAAAAATGTCTCATCCTAGTACCACCATTACAGAGTGACCAAAACCTTCTAGCTCAGTTATTACCTCTAGCGTAGAGTCTACAATTTTTTCATCATCATAGCTCAAACGCTCAAGGGCTGCTGCTCTCGTTTCTTTTGGCCAACCTGCATCTATTAAAATACGCGCAATATGCGCTGGATTATATTCAGGATCCGTCAAGAATCCCATCTTTTTACCTGCTTCATATACGAGCTTCTCTGGTGCCGGTTGACGACCGTGAAAGCTCATTAAATCCGCATCATGCCACACCTCATTAAGTCGTGCAAAAGCAAAGGTCATAGAACTAATGCCTGGCACCACCTCAATAGGATTGACAGGGAATTTCTTTTTTAAATACGGCAACAAGCTATAGTAGCCAGTATCACCACTAACCATAACGACAACGTCATGATCGTTGAGCTCACGCTCAATTTGCTCAGCGAGCAAGCTAAGCTTACCCGTTACAGGATATGTAATTTGGCCAGGTTCTTGAAAGTCCTCTAAGGACCGTTCGCTACCGACCAATACTGTAGCATGTTTAATTAAATTAAGGCCTTTAGGTACCACATAATCAGGATTACCTGGACCAATGCCTACGATATACAAGGTATGTGCCATTGTTCAAGCTCTCCTATCTCTTTTGCATGCTTATCCATCGCCAAAATCTCGCCCTTTAAGGTGGTAATAATGATACCTACCTCTGCTTCGTTAGCAATATATCGCTCACTACGTAGAGAGGCACGATCTACAACGCGTTGGTATACACCATTCAATCCTTCTCGTTCTAAAATAGGGAACGTAGACTCTGTGGTTTGGCAATTAAATAACTCTTCACACACCGCTTGGGATGCCCCTTCTAAAGCGGCATAGGCTACGATGCTTTCCATGCGACCATCACTCATGCGATTATGGGTATGGAAACTACCACTAGCTAATTTTATTAATTTGCCAATATGACCGATGATCAAAATACGCTTGAAGCCAATTTGTACTGCCTTTTCCAGCATAAAGCCAATAAAGTTACTGGTTTCTGCCATTTGGTTCTTATGAATCCCCAGAACTTGTTCCGCCAGATCCTGACCGATACGGCCCGGCACGAGAACAGCCGTTTCACAACCATTTGCTTTCATAACCTTTAGCTGAGGTACTAACGAGTTTTTGAACCCTTCTTCACTCATAGGCTTAACGATACCCGTAGTACCGATAATGGAAATACCACCTTCGATACCCAGGGTATGATTTAACGTTTTCTTGGCTAATACCATACCGTTTGGTACGCTCACCGTTACCGTTACGCCTTGGCCATGTACACAATGCTCTTCAAAGACGATGTTCATCATCGTCCTAGGCCCTGGATTGATAGCCGGTTCTCCTGGCGGCATCGCAAGGCCCGGTTTCGTTACCGTCCCAACGCCAAAGCCTGCCCGGAATCGTAGTTCACCAGTATCATCAAGGGTCACTGTCGTTTCCACATCATTGCCATGGGTTACATCAGGATCGTCGCCGCCGTCTTTCATAACGGTCACCTTAGCCTCTGTATCGGATATGACCTCTACGGCTTTAATAGGCACCTCAATATACTGACCTTGAGGATTTTCAATGACCACTTGATCCACGATGTTCTTATCTAAGAGGGCCAATAAACCAGCTTTCATACCTGCCGTAGCACATGAACCTGTGGTATAGCCACCCTTCATGTCCTCTACTTTCATAAGGCCTCCTACACCAATAGAGTTAGCAACTCCAATGAATCAAACTAACCCTATCTTATGGACATATGTTATTAGGAACGGAAGTTAACGAATTGCAATTCTACAGGGATATCCAATTGTTTTAACATTTGGATTACTGCTTGCAAATCATCTTTATCCTTACCAGATACGCGCACTTGATCCTCTTGGATAGATGCTTGTACCTTGATTTTCATGTTTTTAATTGCTTTTACTACTTCTTTAGCATTTTCTTTAGTAATGCCTTTTTTAATAGTAATGATTTGGCGAACTGTAGCACCAGCAGCTGGTTCAACTTTGCCGTAGTCAAGATTTTTAATCGCTACGTTACGTTTAACCATTTTGCCTTTTAAAACATCGATAATGGCATTCAATTTATATTCATCATCACCGATGATTTTGATAGTGTCACCTTCAAGACTAATTTCCGCTTTAGAACCGCGGAAATCATAGCGCGTACCAATCTCTTTTTTCGCTTGGTTTACCGCATTATCTACTTCCTGCATATCCACTTCGGACACAACGTCAAAGGAACAATCTTTAGCCATTTTATACCTCCTACACTGAACCCGTTGGGCATGGGGTCCATAGCATTACTTTCATCATCCTCATATTCCAAGTGAAAGTGTAAATGTACACCAAATCGGAATATATCTCTATAATTATACCTTA
>DXZL01000073.1 GCA_019419725.1 Veillonella sp.
CATTCTACTATTCAAAATTATTGTAGGTGCTATAATGAACTCAACAAAAGGAACAGATGCTCATACGATACTAAATGCACTATTCCAAAACTATAGTTAGTAGTTATATAAAGGAGACTATCATGACACATACACAATTAACAGAACTTGTACGAGCTTTATTAGATGCTCCAACAAGCAATGAAACAGTAAAGGAATTCGCTCGATCTTGGATCGATGCAGAAGACACCCCTAAACAGGCTGAACTCACAAAACAACTCGTATCTGTAGCGGAACAAAACATTGCTCTTATCGATGAAACAATCGGCTTTGCTGGCTCTGAACTCGCTGCACAAATCCTTGGAGCAGAAGGCGCAGCTAACCTATTACAACATGCTAAATCTATCAAAGCACAAGGTGCAGAATTCTGTGACTGCCCTGGCTGCGTAGCTGCTAAAAACATTATTGATTTGAAAGCAGAAATTAAATAATAATATCTTACCTAAAAAGTGGTTATCAACTTTATGTTGATAACCACTTTTTATATCATTATAAAAAATTAAACTTATGATATTTCTACTATTGTAGGTATTTGAACTTCAGTAATGATTGGTGTATAGAAATCTACTTCAGATTCTTTTGTGCTCAACGAAATAATTAAAGAGTATCGGATTTTATCATAATATCTCTTTAAACGTTTTCGATTTTTCCACCAACCACCAACAGGATATACCGCTATATCATTTGCATTTGATAAATCGACAGCAGGTACACACATAAAATCAGAATGTATAGAGCCAACATTTCTATTATTAGTCCCCAAATACCATGATGTAGATTTTCCTAATTCATTACGCCAATTTGGATCTTCAGCTCTTGCAATTTTATTTATTCGTTTTTTAAAGTCATCAAGTGATTCCATACTGTTTTTAAGTTCAAAGCGCAGCCCACAAGATTGGTACGTATATTTATCTTTCCACCCTATATGGCCTGGACTCGGTTCAATATAGTATGACAACGTAACTCGTAACTCGACCTCTTCATCGCCTAATGATTCTAACACTTCTTTAGGCCAAGGTAATTTATGAATATGAAGTTCATTAGTAACAACACTGCTATCTAAATCAAAAGGCTGTAACTCTTCTTCGATAATCATATTAACATAATTATTTTTACAAGATACCGCTCGATCTAGATTAGGAATGCCGTACCCACAGGTCCGTAATAAAACACGAATATCACTTTTTTTAAGAGGTTCAGGTGGTAAAAACTGTTGTTTCATCTTATCAGTCCATCTAGCAGAATGTACCATTAGAGCACGTATCGTCTCAGGCCATGCATTAGGATATTTACTGTAAATTTCTGCAGATAATTTACTAGCTTGAGCTGTTGCAGCACTCGTTGCCCAAATAGTAGAAAACAGATTTTTAGATAACTTATGATTAGTTGTCAACAGGGATAAATCATCACAATTACTATAAAAATTATCTTGATAAACTATATTTCCACCATCCATGAGAATTTCAGGTTTAATGGGCCATTTATTATCCCATAATACTGATGTACTACTATAAGGAGATAATTCACCAACATCTGCAACTGGATGACAGCCTAAAAAATCAGTATCATCAATTTGAATTTTAGAATTATATGCTCCAACTGTTAATGCATTCCAAGATTGTCCTGGATTTTGTACGTAAGAATTGATATTAACATTAGGATACTTTATATCTCGAAATTCAGATAATTCAACATTTCCAGCACTAATAAGCATTAAACGTTTATCTTCATTATCCGCCCGAAATACATTAACACCTGCTACAATCTCATCAATAGCCCCCGACCAAGATGTTGGGTGTCCATCAGTAGCATCAGTTGTTACAGCCATACAAATAGATCTATCCTTATTAGGATTTTCAATTTCATTAAAAAGAATTCCTTGGGCTGTAATAGCACCATATAACTCCGGATCATTTTTCTGGTTTCTTAAGATTTTAGAGCTTTCAATTCTATAAGGAATACTAATAGTATCGTGAGATAATAAAGATTGATTTAAATCATGATATAGTGCTACACCTGCCATACCTGTACCATGACCATCAGAATCACTTATATCACCATCATCAAAAACAGTATGAATATCCTGTTCATGTATGAATGGTTCAAGCAATGGATGTGCCGTAGAAACTCCAGTATCTAATAAACATATTGTGGCATTACTATCCTCAGGTTGTAAACGATTTTTTATATCATCGACCCAATCATACTGCGCCGTTAAAGATTCCTTAATGAAGAAAGAATTAGGTTCCTCGCACTTATTCAATTCTGCAATATACTTAGAGCATTGTAATAAATCAACTAAATCATTATAATTCACCAAAATCAATATGACAATTCGTTCAGGAAAAATAATATGCTCATCTTTATATGCTATATTGAATTCGTCCAATAATGATTGAAACTCGGTAAGTACATCACTATCATTTCGTTTCTCCGTACTTAACCAAACTTCACACCAAACTCGAATATCTGGTGTAGGAATATTTTCATACGGTCCCTGCCAGAAGGACGCTACATCCGCTTCCCTAATGGTATCTATACTGCGAACTAAATCATTATTTTTAGGCTTATCACCAATGCCTATGGTCGACTCAAATTTATCAAATTTGCGAATTAAATTAGATACTTTATTTTTGGGCACAAATACAGTAGCCTTTGTTAAGTCATTCTCTGACTGAATATTTAATAATTGTATACCCGCTCTTTCATCTTCTAAAGATTTATAGTTTAACTCATATCCCTGTTGACCTGATACATCGAGATAAAAACCATCCTTTGCCTTTATAGCGACAACTTGTTTGGGAGTAATAGCACTATTAAAGATTGAATTCAACTCTTGCTTTAATTTACGTACATGTGCTAGAGGTTGAGTCAAGACAGGATAATTATGTTTGTCTCTACCTCCCCTTGTTGTTTTATATGGCATCGATTCTTTAGTGTTACTTAGAAAAATATTTGCTTTCTCCATCCTTACGTTCTAAGCCTCCATGATTCGAGAATATAAGCCTTTATCTTTCATAACAGCAATCAAATCAACTTCATTAAATTGTTTATTATATAGAATAGCCGATTTAAAGCAATCATCACAAGCACTAATAATTTCAGATTGGCTTAATCCCTTAGCTGCATCTATTAAGGATGTATTTATGCTCCCTGTATAGTATTTTTTTACTAGCTTCTTTTCAAAAATAGCTCTGATTTCATCATCTTCAGGCATTGCATAATGAATCACATCATCAAACCGTCTAAATAACGCTTGGTCTAGTAGCCTATGATTATTAGTCGCAGCAATTATAATACTATTAGAATCATCTTGTTCTATAAATTGTAAAAATGAATTTAGTATTCGTCTTGCTTCACCAACCTCATTATCTAAACTTCGGTTAGCACCTATTGCATCAAATTCATCAAAAAAATAGACTCCCATAGTCTTTTTAATATCTTCAAAAACAAGTCTTAACTTTGCACTCGTTTCTCCCATAAATTTGGTAACAATTTTATCCATTTGTACTACATACAAAGGAATTTTTAGCTCGGATGCAATTATAGAAGCAGTAAAAGTTTTTCCTGTACCTGGCGCACCTTCCAATAAAATTTTGCGACGATTAGACAAACCATAAGTTTGTAATTTATCACGATTTTTAAACTCTTCAAGTACACGATTAATTTTAATTTTTTGATTATCAGATACGATTAATTCAGAGATTTTATCATTAGGCATATACATTTCTAGCAAAGGATTATTATTGATATGTACAATATTATTAGTATTAGACAATTTTTCACTTAATTGTTTTAAATCTCTAGCTACTGCCATATGACCTTGTCGAGCTTCGTTAGCAGCAATCTGGAGAACAATAGTTTTAAAACGAGCATTGTCCTGCTCTAAATGAGCACGAATCAACCCCTTGACATGTTCAGCACTAGCCATAATATCACCTCCTCTATTATGTTAGTATCTCATACTAAAATTGACAAAGTCAATTAATTATGGTTTAATTACTTTTTTATTTTTAAGATTATTACATTCAATATGAATAACTAAATTAATAATTTCAAAAAGCCCCTGTTCTAAACAGGGGCTTTCGTTTACAAACTCGCTTTTTATTGTTCCGCATATGGAATTGCTAGTGGGTGGTTATCGTATGTACCTCTATGTTGGTCATAAATGGATTCTGCTCCTGGTAGTGGTGGCAAGCCCAAGGAATCAGTACGTGTAAAGGCTTCAAATAGGCCTGGTGTAAGGTGCATATTAGGAACATGTTCCGGTGTTACTTCGTGAACGATGGTATCACCTTTACCGTCCATAATTTTTTGACCAAATTCAGGATCTACTAAAGTACCGCGACCTACGGCGATGATGTCTGTGTAGTTTTCTACCGCATCACGAGCTGTTTCTTCACTAAAGATGTTGCCTACAATGATAAGTTTTGTTTCATCATCTAGAACAGCTTTAAATAGAGAGCCAAAGGATTCATCAGTACCTTCTGGTTTGGAATCATAGCCACCCCATAAGGATAAGTGGATATAATCTAGATTTTCTTTTACAATAGCTTCCACTAATTGAAGAGATTCTTTATAGGTATAGCCAATATCAGTACCGTGAATTTCTTCTGGGCTCAAACGGTAGCCAATGATGAAGTTCTTCACGCCGGCTTCTTCTACTACACGTTTTACTTCACGTACAACAGCTAATGGGAAGCGCATACGATTTTCTAAAGAGCCACCCCATTTATCTGTACGATGATTTGTTAATACAGAGAAGAATTGTTGTAGTAAGTAATGGTTTGCACCATGAATTTCTACACCATCAAAGCCAGCTTCGATAGCTCGTTTTGTAGCGCGGCCAAAATCAGCAATAATCTCTTCAATTTCACTTTCAGTAAGAGCACGAACAGGGAACTTACGGTGTAAATCGCTAGGTGCTACTACATCTTGGTGATTAATAAAACGACCAATCGCCATGCGTCCACCGTGATGGATTTGCATAACAGCTTTATTACCGTCCTTCTTCAAGGCTTGTGCAATTTTCTTAGCCCCCTCTAAGTGAACATCAGAGTAAATACCCATTTGTCCTGGATAACCTGGCATATACGCTGGACCACCGCTTTCACTAACATAGTGAAACTCGGTAATCAAAAGACCTGCAGCCTTGGAACGATGATTATAATAACGGATTGTATCATTACTTACATAGCCACCCTCTAATGCAGATTGTGTTTGCATTGGAGCCATAGCGATGCGGTTAGGAATTGTCAAACCTCGACGGAATGTAATTGTATCTGTTAAGTTATGTTGTGCCATTATAACCTCTTTCTCCTATTACTATAAGAATATTATATGATGTACATCTGGCTGATGACTGAATTATATCGTAATTTCGCGATATGTCAATTTATCGTTATATCATATGTTTTATAATTAAAAGCCCCTGTCTAATGATATGTACCACCTTTACTGGTTCTCCAGTAAAAATAGCATATCCAAACAGGGGCTTTTCTTTATAAACTTGCTTCCACAAGTGATTTTGTATATGGGTGTACCGCTTCTTTAAGTCGTTTTGATTCGATAGTCTCTACGATTTGCCCATCTTTCATAACGATGATTCGGTCTGTTACGGCTTGTAAGAGTCCGATGTCATGGCTGACGAATACGTAGCCGAAGGATTGTTCCCTGTGAAGTTTTTGTAATAAATCTAGTACCAGCTTTTGATTCACCGCATCAAGGGCTGATGTAGGTTCGTCAAAGAGTACTAGCTTTGGGTTCATCAACATGATCCGTGCCAATACGACACGTTGTAGCTGACCACCGCTGACTTCGTGAGGGTATTTATACACCGTATTTTCTGGCAAGTCTACTCGTTGCATCCATTTGCTGATATCTTCCTTTGCAGCGGCTATATCCATAAGCCCATAGTTGATATACGGCTCTAAGAGAAATGCTTCTAAGTTCATTCTAGGCGGAATCACCGCCAAGGGATTTTGGAACATCATCTGCATAGAGCGATATATTTCTGTATGATTTTGAATGGAATGGATATCCTCACCAAAGAGTCGCAAGGTGCCAGATGTAGGTTTTTCTAGCAGGGCAATTATCCTAAGCAATGTACTTTTACCAGAGCCACTACCACCAGCAATACCTACCCGTTCATTCTCCGCTACAGAAAAAGATACATCATCAACAGCACGAACCGTATGATTGTGGTTTGTATATTGTTTACAGATATTCTCGAGTTGAATCATACTACACCACTTTCATTACAGAATCTAACAAAATACGAGTATACTCATCTTTTGGGAATGCCATAACCTCTTCGGTGGAGCCTACTTCAACGAGCTGTCCCTTATTCATAACGCCAATACTATTGGCAATGCGCGCCGCCGCCTTGATATTATGGGTTACAATAATCACCGTTGCCCCAAGAGCCTGTGTTACCTCTTTCATAAGATCTAATACAGAGGCTTGCACGAGCATATCTAAGGCACTAGTTGGTTCGTCGGCAAATACGATGCTAGGCTTTAAGATAAGACTTAAGGCTATAGCTAGTCGCTGTTGCATACCACCGCTCAATTGGAATGGATAGGACTGCAAGATACGCTCGCCATCAGTGAGGTGAACGAGCTGTAACATATTGATAACGCGGCTTACATCATAGCTTTCATCATGAGCACGGAATAAATCTTTGAAGTGATTTTCTACGGTGCGATTTGGATTTAGATAGGCGCTAGGATTTTGAAAAATCATAGAAATCTTCGTGCCCCGCAATTGTCGCCAATCACCATCACTCAATGTAGAAACATCGGTTCCGTTTAGCAAAATTTGGCCGCTAATGGTAGCTTGTTTCAACATGCCAAAAGCGGCACGAACTAACGTAGATTTACCAGATCCGCTTTCACCAACGATGGCAAAGACCTCACCATTGGGCACGGAGAAGGATACATTACGCACCGCCTCTTCCGCACCATATGAAATTGTAACCTTATCAAATACGATACAATCAGATTTATTCAATAGTAGAATCCTTTGTTAATAAGTAGTAATCGATTGGA
>DXZL01000074.1 GCA_019419725.1 Veillonella sp.
TGGAGTAGGGTATGTCCTCAAAACAGAAAACTAATGATCCTCACCGAGATCTAGACACCATGTCTGGGGCAGCTACCGATTTATTTAATCGGCTGCCCCTCACTTTTAAAATTATGTCTTGGTATACCATCTTTTTGCTCATCATTTTGATGGTTGCCTCTGCCTGGATTTATGCATATACGCACGAGTCCGATAACAAAGAAGTACGTGAGCGCTTGCAGCAGCAAGCAATGATCATGGCTACGGATATTCGCAAATTTAAACCGTACCAAGATAATACATTCTTCTTTGTTTCCACCCAAGACGGCTATATTATTAAAGGCGCCTTACCAGACGGCTTCCCAAACCAAACAGTCCTTTCCTTAGGACAGGTTGGAGAAATTGCTGTTGGTGACGACACCTTCTATTACTACGATACGCCGGTTAACGAGCCAAACTATCGTGGTATTTTGCGTGCTGTTACAAAGGTAAAAACAGCCTCTAAAAAGACAGAAAACCTACTATATAGTTTATTATTAGGTGATGTTATCTTCTTGTTGATTTCATCACTAGGTGGTTATCTATTCATCAAAAAAGGCCTCAAGCCGGTCCGAACCTTGACGAAAACAGCTAAGGTTATCGGTAAGAACAATGACTTGAGCCGCCGTATTGATATTCCATCCCGCACAGCGCGAGATGAAATCTACGAGCTTACCACCACATTCAACCGCATGATTTCAGGTCTGGAAGACTCCTCTAATCGGGAGAAACAGTTTAGTTCTGACGTATCTCACGAGTTGCGTACACCAATTGCAGTTATTAAGGCTGAAAGTGAATTTGCTTTAAAATACGGCCGTACAGAGGACGATTTACGAGAAGGCTTAACACATATCTTAGAACAAGCCAAATTTATGACTAACCTCGTAAGTCAACTGCTCGATGTAGCGCGTCTAGAGAACGCTCACGAACTCAACTTAGCACCTGTAGATGTATCGTTGATGTTAACCAATATGGTTCATGACTATACGCGACTCGTTGCAGAGAATACAGAAAAAAGGATTTCTATCACATCCAATATTCAACCGCATATGAGTATCGTGGCTCATGAAGTGTCCTTACGTCGTGCCATTACAAACTTGGTGGACAATGCTATCAAGTTTACGAATTCCACCATCGACATTTCAGCCAAGCTTGCCGGCGGTGAACTTGTTATTACGGTAACAGATAACGGCATCGGTATCGAGCCAGAAAACCTTGAGCATATTTGGGATCGCATGTACCAAACAGAGCAATCTCGAAACAAGAAATCAAATCACGGTATTGGACTTGGCTTATACTTTGTAAATAAGGTAATTAACTTGCACCATGGCACAGTAACAGCCGCAAGCGAGCCACAAGTAAGAACTACATTTACAGTACGATTGCCGTACAACAGAACAGAAGAATAAACTAAAGGGACTGACCAACGGGTCAGTCCCTTTTATTATGTAGCGCTTAATTATTAAGCATATAATTATTTAACCTATGAATTGTTGCCATAATGGCATATATACATATTCGAGGAAGGTCCATACAACGAGCCCTGCAATAGCACCAACAATGGCACCATTGATACGGATCCAGCTGAGGTCATCCTCTACCTTAGATTCGATAAAGTAAATAAACTTCTCGGTGCTAAGGCCGCCCAAAACTTGGCGTATGATGGTTTCAATAAGATCATAGCCCTGTTCAAGCACATATATGCCAATATTGTGCAATGTATCTTCTATACGGTTTCTCAAATCTTCAGATTGACCGTATACAGTCCACAATTCAAGAGCAATATTTACAAGAACTTGGGCTGGTGTTTCCCCATTTTCATCCCCTACGAGTAATAATTCCTCTACATAAGGGCATAAATGGTTTTCAATGACAGACTCCCAATCTTGTTCACGAATCCAACGTTCCCACGCTTCATCAAGAGCATCACAAACCTCGCGGTTCTCTTCTATATGGCGAATTGGGTCTACCCATTGGCGCAGCCATGCAGTCCGTTCCGGACTATTTGGGCGCTTCCAATTTTCAAGCATAGCATAGGCCTCTTGAACGATAGCCTGTGCCAGTTCATGGTAGTTCACCACATCGGTCGCTTCAGACATAGAGATGAGGAAATCAGACCAGAAGCCTTTTCGCTTTTTCTTATGCGCCTCTTCTGCTACAACCGCTGTAAGCCACGTAACCATAGCTGGATGGTTAATACGTTCTTGAATTACATTCAATACCTGTACAACCATACCTTCATAGCGATTATGTTCACATAAGTCGAGCAACACATGTTTCAAAACCGGTACAAGAGAATGTTTTTGAAGCAATCCACGGATGCGTTTTGCCCCCCATTGTGCCCATTCCTCGTTCGTTTGAGACTTCCATAAGAGATGTAACCCTTGATGGATTACAAGGCGTGCTGCTCGTTGCCCTTCTGGAGATAGCAAGAATTTTTCAAACAATGGTACAAATTGAACATTGCTCAACAATACTTTACACCGTTCCTTCGTAAGCATCTTTGTCTCAACGAGCTTAATAACACCGTTGATGAGGCGATCCTTATTGCGAGGAATTAACGCTGTATGATACGGGAATCCTAGTGGCTTACGGAATAAAGCAGTTACAGCAAACCAGTCCGCCACACTGCCGATAAGTGCTGACTGCACCGCCCAATAAAGCGGCTGATACCAGCTTTCATGGCCATAGAAAAATTGACCTATGAAAACAAAACAGTACAATACAGCGGTCAAACCAAGGATGCCGTTAGCACGCTGCCGTAAGGTAAGGGATTTCAAATACTGAATCATTTGAGCACCCCCTCTACTAAAAGATATAAACCGTAGAATATACCGCCTAAAACAGCCCCTACGAGGGAACCATTGATACGAACCATTTGAAGGTCATAGTACATCTTGCCTCGTACAATTTGGGTAATTTCATCAGGGGAATAACGAGATAATTCCTGCCCTACCACCTTATCGATGAGAGGGTTTAATTTTTGTAACCATGGAATGCTGCGTAACAAGAAGAATCGTTCAAAGGGCGCTTGCTTGTCTGGGTTCAGCAAAATCTCTGTACCGAGCACATTAAAGCGGCCGATAACGATGTCCATGAGTCGTTTCCAGTCCACAGTATCACCATCGATGAGCTTGCCTTCCCATTCTTCGAGAACCATCTTAATCCATTGATCCTTATGTTCTTCGATGAAAGCTTGCCACTCCGCATTAGTTTCCAAATTATTGAAGAAGCGAATGGCTTGTCCCCATACATAACGACCTAAAGCAGAGTCGATGGACTCATTATCCTTAAGGAATTGAACAGCCTTTTTCTGTACCGTTTCTACTAATCGTTCTGGTGAAAGCCCATCTCCGCCAAAGGCAATGGCTAATTCACGGAAGAAGGAGTCCTTCGTATAGGTTTTCATAATGTCTAACATTACGCGGTACAAGTACGGATATACCTGATTCGATGCAATGACGCGCTGACAAGTACGGTTAAAATATAGCCAGAAAATGCTCGCCGTATGGCGTTCTAGCATACAGCGGCCAAACAAGATAACGAGCGGTGTCGCCTTCCAGTTTGTCACGCCTTTATATATGGCTTTATTGATTTCCTGGCGCATCGGCTCAATGTCCATATGGGACAAAACCTGATTTCCTACACCGTACAAAATATCGCGCATTTGGCCTTGTCCTACATCACTCATGCCGTATTCAATAATGCGGACCATAACCCGTTCTTTTTTGATGGCATAGTACATTTGAGGCACGCGCAATAGTTCTTCACTGAGCATGGTGCGCCCCATTTGTATAAGACGTTCCTTACTGCGTGGTAAGATAGCAGTCTTAAAAGGTATCCCCAAAGGTTTTGTAAAGAGCGCCGTCACCGCATACCAATCCGCCAAGCCACCGATCATAGCGGCCCCAGATACGTGCATGATAAATGCCCAAAACATATCTTGCCGTTGTGGATATGAAATTAAAAATATAATAGCCATGACAACCAATAGGGTGGTTGCCACTGGTTTAGTTTTCATCATCACTTGATCCTAACTTACTAAATTACGTATACAGACTCTCCCCATATAACGTAGTGACCATAGAGGCCACGAACTTTCACATACTACAACTTGTGAAAGTATATTTAGAATGTGCATTCATCGCCTTCTTTTTGAGGTTCCCATACAGGGACATCCCCAAAGAGAGCTTTAAAATACACAGATGGTGTCCATAGTGGTCCATTTAGATGCATCGGAATAAAAGCTTTTTTCACCTCTACACGGCGCAAAAACTCAATGGCGCCCCACTCCATAGCGTCTTCCAAACGATTATCTACAGGGAACATCGCTACATCGACAGATAAACCATCCAATTCTTTGAACTCACGCCACGCCATGCGCTTTGCATCAGCATTATTCTCTGGCGTGTCACCAAGCCAATGCCACCAATTGAGGTCACCTGCGTGGAAGATAGAATCAGAATCGATGTTAGCTGTATTTGTCTTTACGTAGAAAGAACCACCTTCATCGGTACTGCCATACATATGAATGCCTACATCATCTAATGTCGCATCATGACCTGGGCGCATGGTAATGCATTTCTTTACCTTGCCTTCTAAGGGCACATCTTGATGGCAAATGTAGCGTGTTTGAGGACCATCAAATTCTGTAATAGATGGATTAAAATGATCTGCATGAACATGGCTTACAAAGAACCAAAGCTCACGACCACGCTTTGCTAATTGCCAAACAATATTATTAGGATCTTTATAATAATCAAACACATAGCAACGCTTACCGTCGTCTACAAGAAAGCCACTATGCGCTAAAAAAGTAACATTCAACATTATTATCAATACCTCTCATTTATTGAGAATTTATATCATTCGTATTGTTTATTATACCATATTTTTCTTAATACATGGCATAAACAAATGGCTATTTATAGTCCCCATATGCATATCATAATAAGGGCAGAAATGCCGCTGCCGTTTCTTAAATACGGCCAGCGGCTTTCATATAGTCAATATATTGGTTCCCCCATTTTTCAAGAGATGCGAGAACCGCTTTGAACTCTGCCCCTACTTCGGTAAGGCTATATTCTACCTTAGGTGGAATAGTACCATATACTTCACGATGAACTAAACCGTCATCCTCCATTTGGCGAAGAGCTCTAGTGAGTGTGGCTTGCGTAATTGGATATAAGCGGCGCTCTAACTCACGGAAGCGCACCGGCCCTTCAGATAATTCGTGCATGATCAATAAAGACCATTTGCCGGCTAATAACTTTTGGCTCGTTGCATAGGGGCAGCGGCCCACTAAATCATGAACATTTACAAGTTGCTCTGCCATGGTGATTCTCCTTTTCACTCTAATATAATTCAAATGTTATCACATATTTTTACTAATTCAAGTGTTTTATGGTATCTTTTTTTAGGGTACAAATATTTATGTTCGCTAATATTACTATATACGCAAAAGAACCGCTAGTTACAAAACTAGCGGTTCTTTTATTTACCATACTAAGGACGCTACTAAACGAACTCTTTTAAGAAGCAAGAGATATTATAAATCAATGTCACTTATTCCCTAAAATTTAGCTGTCTACCAAAATCATAATAATGTTTTAATAAAAGATTCCATTTCCATCGGTTTTACAACAGGCTCAAAGCGCCCTACCACATTACCTTTACGATCTATAACAAACTTAGTAAAGTTCCACTTTACCTCATCGTCCTTTAGATAGTTAGGATCAATGCCATTGAGATAGTCTGTAAGCATTTCTGTCTTATCACTAGGTGGGAACCCTTTAAATGGTTGCTCTTCAATCATATATTTGAATAAATCCAAGGCACTTTCATCACGCACATCAGATTTACCCATCACAGTAAAAGTAACCCCATAATTTACCTTGCAAAAGGATTGAATTTCGGTATTAGAACCAGGCTCTTCCTCGCCAAACTGGTTGGAAGGAACCGCAATAATTTCTAAACCTTGTTCGTTGTATTTCTTATAAAGAGCCTCTAACCCCTCATATTGGTGAGTAAATCCACACTTACTTGCCGTATTAACAACGATAAGAACTTTGCCTTCAAAATTTTGTAGTGATTGCAATTCACCAGACTTATTAGGCAGAGAAAATTGATATACAGACATAGTAACTCCTAACTTTCACAATAAAACTAATATTATATTAATAATGTTTTTACATCGTAATTAAATTTAGCTGTTGTTTCAGCCGCAGTTTTTTGCCATTCTGTAGGTGCAGTACCGTCTTTTTCAAGGAAGAATCCAGAGTCAAGGTAGCGAATGATGATATAGTTGGAATCCTTTTGATCAAAGCCATTGCCACGACTGAAGTCAATGCCATGGCCTGTATTGCGCGTTACGATAGCTTCTAATAAAGGCAAGGTAATGGCGTTCAAAGTGATTTTCATATCTGGAGAATCAAAAATCTTTTTGAGAAATGAACTAGGTTTTTCTTCCTTATAGACTAATAATTTGCTAATTGTACCATTAGAGGCACATACTACGCGACGGATTTCATTAATAGGAATATCTACCTTACCATTTGAGATAACACCATTTTTAATGGTAATTTCTCGTTTACCCATAATAGAATAATCCAATGGTAATTGAAGGGTATCTAGGTTTGCAGGGAAGTCTGCTGTTAATTTATTGCGAGCAAAGGCCGCAATGATTGCTTTTGTTTCACGAATGTTGTGACCAGCATTAAACCCTTTACGGTCAGTATCTAAATCTTGACCTTCTATGTTTTTCCAATTATGGTCTCTAAATATAATCGAATAGTTACTATTTGAATTTAAATATCTTGTAAGATATAGCTCATTTACGTCATCAAAATCAATATCAGTCGTAACAGTACCATTTGCATCTTTACAGAGCACACCATTGTAACTAATAGTTAAAGTACAATCAGAACCTTCAAAAACAACAGGATTTGTGTCGAATACAGAAATCATAGCCCTCTCCTTTTCAC
>DXZL01000075.1 GCA_019419725.1 Veillonella sp.
CAGCAGCTAAAATAAGGCTTGCAATATTCATAGTAATCTCCTATCTGTTATCTCTCATATATCTGACTTTTTAATAGTACTTACATCATATTAGCCCATTGTCCAATATGCGATATACAGTCATTATATCTAACTATAATGTATCTAATATTAATTGTTTATTCTTCATCAAATACTGGTTCTATGTTGATTTTCTTTGTATTTTCATCAATACCATAGAACGTAAATAGTGATTCATAATCATCGATTAGTTTTGGATTTGGCTCTGCCGTTGCTACTAGAACACCAGTCCCAACAACGACACCACTCATTTCTAAGACAAGCTCTTTAAGCCCTTTTGCAGTGCCACCAGCTTTCATAAAGTCATCGATAATTAAAACTCTAGCATTTGGAGGAATAGCTCTCTTCGTAAGTGTCATAGTTTGAATACGACCAGAGGATCCTGTTACATAGTTGATACTAATAGCGGATCCTTCTGTTACCTTACTATCACGACGAGCAATGACGAGAGGTTTGTTGAAAGCTCGTGCTACCATGACAGCTAAAGGAATCCCCTTTGTTTCAACGGTCAGAATATAATCAGGGTTGCGGTCCATAAAACGGGTCATAATGATTTCCCCAAGGCGTGTCATTACATGCCAATCATATAAGATATCAGACATGTAAATAAACCCACCAGGAATGATACGGTCTGGCTCCATCAAGCGAGTTTGCACATCTCGTAAAATATCATTAGCTTGAGCACCCTTACGATGAGGAATGAAACGCACTCCGCCTGCTACGCCAGCTACGGTTTCTAATGTACCAAGCTGAAAATGCTCCATAGACTGTCTCACACAGGTTAAGTCTTCACTAACCGTAGACTTTGCCATGCCAAAGAAGTCACAGAAATAATTTAAAGGAATCAATTTTTGCGGTGAATCAACTAACAATTTAGTCATTGCCACCATGCGTTCCACACGCCGTACTTTATCCATAGAATTTCCTTTACCATTCATCATATAACTATTGATTACACTCATGTGACAAATGTCATGAGTTATTTCAAATATATCTGTGTTTATTATACCATAATTTCCGAATATTCGAGGTTATAGAAACATTATAATTCGGCAAAATAAAAACTCTCTAGTCCTCATATAATACTGTAAGTTTAGACCTTATAGTCTATTACACTATTATATGTACTAGAGAGTTTTTATTATAAAACGTAAACCTTCACAGTTTGACGACCAAACTGCAATGCTTCAGAACGAGAATCATAAGCTAAGTCAATTCTATGACCTTTGATAGCGCCACCAACATCATCAGCTACAGCATAACCATAACCTTCAATGTATAATCGCGTACCTAATGGAATTAATTTTGGATCTACAGATACGATGCCCTTCTTTAAGCGACTACCTGTAGCCGTATAATTACCATTGCCAGGATCTTGAGCAGAATAAGCACTAGCTTGCATAGTTAAAACGCGAGAGTATTTATTCGGTACACCATTATGACTTAATTCTGTACCATGTCCACCATAACGAGTCTCCATCTTTTCTAAAGCATTCATCGTACTAGGACCAACGCGACCATCTACAGCGAGTCCCTTTGACTTTTGAAATTTCCGTACAGCTTGTTCCGTATTATGACCGTAAATACCATCTACAGAATCATGTAAAAAACCTTGATGCTTTAACATGGTTTGCACCTTGCTAACATGGTGCCCCCGTTGTCCCCGATCAATCGTTTTTGCCAATGATACGGAAGATACCATTGTAGTCATACAAACAAGCGTACATGCGATAATTATTTTCTTAACCATATACACCTCACCTTACATCAGTAGTATACTATACAGTTTTAAATAATCTATAAACCATATTGAGATAGCAATACAAAAAATGCATATATAATGCACGTTTTTAACTATATCTCAAATCTAGTACTACATATATATCATAGAAATATAGTATAGCAATGAAAAATCTCCATTAAAGTCTACCTAATCAAGTAAAGTTTTTACGTTTTGATTTTATAGACAGTCAATAATGGAGACTTTACTAATACTATTTAATTTTAGCAGTTATGATATACACCTATATGGCATTCCTTACGCTTAGCACCAATAATGCGTAAGTAAATATAGCCAATAACGGCAGAAATGATGGAACCTATTAATACGCCACCCTTAGCCATCTCTTGAGCATGACCTGGATCAAAAGCTAAAACAGAAACAAATATACTCATAGTAAAACCAATACCACATACAATGGAGGTACCATAAATAAATTTCCAGTTAGCTTCTGCTGGCATAGGTACAATACCTAACTTGATCATCCCAAACATAGCACCAAAGATACCGATTTGTTTACCTAAAATAAGGCCTAGTGCAACACCTAAAACAACAGGATGTGTTAAATCTGCTACACCGAATCCAGCAAGACTTACACCGGCATTAAAGAAAGCAAAAATAGGAACAATCACAAAGCTTACCCAGTTAGATAAATAATGTTCCCAATGTTGCATTGGTCTAACATATTTACGACCAATCTTACCGCGTTCTGGAATTGTCATCGCCAAGATTACACCGGCCATAGTAGCATGTAATCCAGAACGAAGTATACAATACCATAGAATCAAACCAAGAATGATATAGGATAAAGATCTAACATAACCAGACCGATTACAGTAAATCAATAAACCCGTTACAACAACGGCACCAAATAAATAGAAAAGATTCAGATTTGATGCATAGAATATAGCAATAACGATAATAGCAATCAAATCATCAATAACAGCTAAGGCGGTCAAAAAGACCTTCATAGAGTTAGGAACTCTAGATCCCAATGCAGTTATAACACCTATAGCAAAAGCAATGTCTGTCGCTGTTGGAATAGCCCAACCATGAACATACACTTCACTAGAGCCTGCAATAAGATAATAAATAATAGCAGGTACTAACACACCAAATAATGCAGCAATACCTGGCATAATACGCTTTGCATTCGTATTAAGCTCGCCACTTACCAATTCACGCTTTACTTCTAACCCAACAAAGAGGAAGAAAATCGCCATTAATGCATCATTTACCCACTCCATAGTTGTTAGTGGACCTAGTTTCAAATTAACAAGTGACATATACTGTGTCGCCAATGGAGAGTTTGCTACGATTAATGCAATAAGTGTAGCTCCTAGTAGAACAGCAGTCGCCGAACCAGGAGAACGTAAAAATACAAATATCCGTTCCATATGATTCCTTCCTAATATAATACGTTCATTATTTATGCTTAAAAGTTCTTATTTTATATGCCAAAATTAAAACTATAGCACCTAATAAACCAGAAATAATAGAACCTATAAAGATACCAATTTTAGCCATTTCTTGATTGACACCAGGTGGAAATGCCAATGTAGCTACAAATAAGCTCATAGTAAAACCAATACCACAAACGATGGCAGTACCATAAACCTCTGGCCATGTTGTATTAGTAGGCATCTTGATAATCTTAGATTTAACTAAAACGAAAACTGCAGAGAAAATACCAAACTGTTTACCTAAAATAAGGCCTAATGAAACGCCTAGTACAACAGGATGGAATAAATGATCTACAGAAACATCAGCAAAGGATACCCCTGCATTTAAGAAACTAAATAAAGGAATAATTAAAAAATTAACCCAATGCTTCAGTTTATCTGCCCATTTATGCATAGGATATACTGTTTCACCATCAAGTTTACCTGTTGCAGGAATCGTCATAGCTAAGACAACCCCAGCAATAGTTGCATGAACGCCAGACTTTAATACAAAATACCAAAGAACTGCACCCAATACACCATATAATACAGGTCTCACATACCCCTGTTTATTAGTATACCACAATGCGCCTGTTACGATAGCGGCACCAATCAAATACGGGAAATCTACGCCGGCACCGTAGAAGATAGCTATAACGATAATAGCAATTAAATCATCAATAACAGCTAAGGCAGAAAGAAAAGCTTTCATAGCTTGAGATACACGTTTACCAAGCATCATAATAACACCTATGGCAAATGCAATATCTGTAGCTGTTGGAATCCCCCATCCATGGGTATACTCAGGGACAGAACCAGCAATTAAGAAATATACTAAAGCAGGTGTAACAACACCTGCAAAAGCAGCTAAGAGTGGTAATACTCTTTTTGAATTTGTATTCAATTCGCCAGAAATCATTTCTGATTTAATCTCTAGCCCTACATATAGGAAAAAGAGTGCCATTAACCCATCATTAACCCATTCCAGTATATCCATAGGTCCCCAATACACATGCATTAAGGCGAAATACTGTTCTGCTAGAGGAGAATTTGCTGTAATAACACCAAGAATAGCGGCAAGTAAGAGCATAATACCGCCAGATGATTCAGACTGAATAAATGCTTTTATATAATTCATAGTAACTACCACTTTCTCAATTATAAATATAAATACAGAATTTTATACATAAAAACTATTTATTTAAATTTATTATATCATTTCACTTCGAAAATAATCAATAAACTAATGATGAACCATGCGGATTAAGTCTAGAGTAATCAAACATTTGCGACATACTTATACTTATGGAGCAAGCTAATAAAATACTGATTAATAATTATTCTCTCTGATCAGAGAAATTAAGAATCCAATAAGTGGAATGGTTAAACAAATGGCAGCTATACTATTTGTGATTGGATTAGACCAAAGAGGCACAATAAAACCTAGGAGAACTAAAATACTATAAAGGATAGGTTTACGCCAAACATGTTGTATCTCAACGGGTGCTCTAGATTCCATAGCACGAGATTTAACAAATTTCTTTATAATAGTCATCATAATGCCTGTTATAATACCTATAATAAGAACTATATCCCAGATGGCCCATAATATTTTAAGCACCATTGTATTATGATTATGAATATGGAGATTAATCATTGTAGTCATACCAGTAAAATACCATGGTATTGTTTTTGTAGAATACATATCCTTAGCAGAATCAGCATGTAAATTAGCATAGACAGGCTGTCCCAAAAACATAGCAGGATCATCATCATTTTCAGCACCTAAATAAAATGCATAGTGATGGTCATTAAATTTGGATGGATAATCAATAGATATAAGCTGACGATCTGGATAAGCTTTCATAATGCGAGAAATAGCTTCGGATGGTTGTAAAATTTCGGATTGATCCGATGAAAGCTCTTGCTTTGCAGTATGTAGTACATCTGCATTATAGCTGTCATTGGCAATAAAAAATCCACCTATCCATACACCTGTAATACATAAGATAAATCCCCATACAGTAGCAACCATTGCAAACTCTCGATGCAATGAACTTAATTTCATATGATTTGACAATACTGCAGATTTTGCAAAACTTTTACGAAATGGACCATATAAGAAAATACCAGAAATAATCGATAAAGCACATAAAAAAGATAAAATTGTTACAATATAAATCCCAGTTTTTCCGAGATCTAATCGCGTATGTAGTTGATGAAGAGTATGTAATATACTGCGCACCCAAGGATGAGCAGATGTTTCATGATGCGTAGTAATGAGAGCTTTCGTATTAGGATTATATAATGCATAGTCACCACCCATTCCCATACGTGCTGGAGGAGCTATGGTAGCAGCTGAATCAATAATACGATAACGTAAAATATGTCCAGCCCCCATAGCAGGAGAAATATTTAAAATATCCTTAGATGGATAGGTTTGCTTAACTAATGAAGCTCCTTCATCAGCATAATTAAAAATTGACATTTCTTGTTGACTCATAGCCATAGATGATGAAGTATTGTGTGTTCCTCCTTGAGCCCATGCATTTAACTCAGTCCTAAACATAAGGATAAGCCCAGTAATACAAAACATTAAGAAAAACACTACAGATATTATAGATAACCATTTATGGATTTTATAAATCTTTGACATACATATGCCTCCTTTTCTATTACTTTATACCTCTAATGTTATAACAATACAATACAACTACCACTATAGGTATATTCATGACGACTAACTTTACTTGAATGTATAGATACATATATGATACAATATGTACATCCTGCGGGCGTAGTTCATCGGTAGAATGCGAGCTTCCCAAGCTTGAGAGGAGGGTTCGATTCCCTTCGCCCGCTCCATGTATAAAAAACCATGATGTGATATACATCATGGCCTTTTTTATATATAATGATATAATAAATATAAATTTGAATATATTGTATAATTCTTATAAGGAGCCAAATATGAAATTAAGCGCAAGAAACCAATTAAAAGGTACTATCGTAGAAATTCAAGAAGGTGCCGTAAATGCAATTGTGAAAATTAATGTAGGTAACGATAATATCATTACTGCTGACATTACAGTTCAATCTGTTAAAGAATTGGGCTTAACAGTAGGCAAAGAAGTATATGCTGTTATCAAAGCTACCAATGTAATGGTTGGTATAGAATAATAAATCTAGAGCTGCTTAGGCGGCTCTTTTTTTTGTATATAAATAAAATCCCTAATAAGATGTTATAAATAAGCCCTATGTTTTGTAATCATGGGGGTAGTTTTAATAACATAATTTAAATTAACTCAACTGCTTTACGGTTCGGTAACATTGGCACGTTGTGCCGCGTTACCGTTTTGTAAAGTTCTTATCTACCACTAGCAGCGGCTTCCTATCACACTCGCCCATGGCAATATATAATACAATAGTTTAATGTACGGTACACTTTTTAGGGCTTCGTCGAACCTGATGCAATGGACGTATGCGTCGCTGCGCTCCTTTA
>DXZL01000076.1:0-1941 GCA_019419725.1 Veillonella sp.
ACATAGAAAAACTGCACCTCCAAAAATTGTGTCCAATTTTTGGGGTGCAGTTCAAATGTAGAGTCCTTTTTTCTTGAGCCATATATGATGGATGCTTTAATTAGAGTTGATTTTTGTCCTATAACCCTGATTTTTATCTGCTTTTTTTGTGGGGGCTTCGAGATTTAGTAGAGCCTTGTTTTTGGTAAAAAAAGAAGAGGTCTCTTAGCCTCTTCTTTATTTTCCCATGTTTGCAAAACGCTCTACAGCTTTTGTAAAGTCGCTAATGGTTTTCTCTACGTCACCATGTTCGATACCATCTCGCACGCAGTGGTTGATATGTCCTTCAAGAACTACTTGACCTACTTTATGTAGTGCAGATTTAGCTGCATTAATTTGGCTCAACACATCTTCGCATGGAATGTCTTCTTCAATCATTCGATCAATAGCTTGCACTTGACCAAGGATTTTACGCAATCGACGATGTAGATTTTCTGAATCCATACATTGTTTCATAATACTCCTCCAATGGGCATGTTTTTATCATCTTTACTATTATACTCCATGTAAAGTTTATAATACAACTTAATAAGTATACCTAATATGAATAAAATCTGTATATGTAGATATACGCTTGGTTATAAATATTATGATTCTCTCTTTTATATTGTTAGAATTCTTTTCCTAACAGCTATATAGCAAGGTCTATACATATCTTCTTCTTGATTGATGTGATACAATACATTTAATACACATTATAGTAGTATATGTATATAAGGCGTTGTATATACTGTTAGTTAATAACTGTATGTATACTATGGTCCTTTATGAAATAGGTGAAAGCAATGAAAGTGTTTCGCTACCTTCGAAATCTAGTGGTGTTCGTGGTGGTCATCATATTGGCCATGTTTATATATGACGGATACCATAGCTTTCAAGGTGTAGATCGTGAAAGTAAGGCTCACACAACTGTTGAAAAACGCATAGAACAAAGTGAAGATACCCTCAGCCGTACGGATCGTATCATACGAATATTTACATTTAAAGAAAAGGTAGAGGCGGCCCTTAATCAACGTGTTTCTAAAGAACACTGGGTGAAGGGTGATGTCATTCCAGAATATACAAAGAATGCACTGATCGCCATTGAGGATAAGCGGTACTATAAACATGGAGCTATTGATGTGCTCGGTATTATTCGCGCCTTTTATACCAATACTATAGCAGGTGAAACTGTAGAGGGGGGTAGTACTATTACACAGCAAGTAGTAAAAAATCTCTTCCTTTCATCAAAACGCATCATGAGTCGTAAGGTAGAGGAAGCAATCCTTGCTAGTGAAATGGAACATTACTACTCGAAAGAAGAAATACTCACTATGTATTTAAATACTGTGTATTATGGTCATAATTACTACGGCATTTACGAAGCTGCTCATGGCTACTTTGGAACAAGTCCAAGCCGATTGACATTAGGGCAAAGTGCACTCCTTGCAGCACTACCTAATGCACCATCCTATTTAGATCCCTATACAAACTATAAAGGAGCTAAGGCTCGACAAAAACTGGTGCTCGAACAAATGGTAGACCAAGGTATGATTACACAAGCAGAAGCAGACTATGCATACCAACAAGACTTGGAACTTGTGGATGAATAATTGAATATATTTTATAATCTCTGTTTGCTAATGAATAATTATTGGCGAACAGAGATTTTTTTGCGAAGATGGTTACGTTCCGAAATATATTACTAAATTGAATAAAAATAATGCTTGCATTTATAATTATACAGGTGTATACTATTTTTTGTCAGAAAGAGGGAATGACCGTTGAGCTAGATGCCACGGTGCTTTCACAATTATCTGATATAATATTGATTATATGAGTTTAAATACATAGTAAGTTTTTATGAGGTGTTATCATGGGTAAAGCAAATAAAGTAGTACTCGCATATTCTGGTGGCTTAGA
>DXZL01000076.1:2041-6770 GCA_019419725.1 Veillonella sp.
GTGTTATCATGGGTAAAGCAAATAAAGTAGTACTCGCATATTCTGGTGGCTTAGACACATCTGTTATCATTCCTTGGCTAAAAGAAAATTATGGCGCTGAAGTTATCGCAGTATGCGTAGACTTGGGCCAACCTGAGGATTATGATGCAGTTGAGAAAAAAGCAATCAAATCTGGTGCTTCTAAAGCGTACATCGTTGATGCTAAAGAAGAGTTCGTAAAAGATTATGTATGGCCAACAGTAAAAGCTGGTGCAGTTTATGAAGGTAAATATTTATTAGGTACATCCTTCGCTAGACCTTTAATTGGTAAAATCCTTGTAGATATTGCTAAAAAAGAAGGTGCTGATGCTATCGCTCACGGTGCGACTGGTAAAGGTAATGACCAAGTTCGTTTCGAACTTGCTATCAAAGCATTGGCTCCTAATATGAAAATCATCGCTCCTTGGAGAGAATGGGATTTGAAATCCAGAACAGACTGCATGGAATATGCCGCTAAACATGATATTCCAGTTGTAGCTACGAAATCTCATCCATATTCCATGGACCAAAACGTATGGCATTTGTCCCATGAAGGCGGCGATCTTGAAAATCCAGCAAATGCTCCTAAAGATGATGTGTACTTGGTAACACATACTCCTGAACAAGCTCCAGATGAAGCTGGTTATGTAACTGTATCCTTCAAAGATGGCGTACCTGTAGCAGTAGATGGCCAAGAAGGTACTCCTTTACAATTGTTAGAAAAACTCAATGAAATCGGTGCACACTATGGCGTAGGCGTTGTGGATATCGTTGAAAATAGACTAGTAGGCATGAAATCCCGTGGCGTTTATGAAAACCCAGGTGGATCCATCATCATGTATGCTCACAGAGAACTTGAATACCTTTGCCTCGACAGAGCTACATACCACTACAAAGAACTCATTGCTAACAAATACGCTGAACTTGTATACGATGGCATGTGGTTCGCACCATTGATGAACGCTTTGCAAGCATTCGTTGATGAAACTCAAAAAACTGTAACTGGTGAAGTAAAACTTAAATTGTACAAAGGCAACATTATCTCTGCTGGTGCAACTTCTCCATACTCCTTGTACAGCGAAGATTTCGTAACATTCGAAGAAGATGATGTATACAACCAAGCTGATGCGGCTGGTTTCATTAACTTGTTCGGTTTACCTCTTAAAATTAATGCATTGATGAAAGAAAAGGCAGGTAAATAATGGCTAAATTGTGGGGCGGGCGTTTCACAAAAGGCACTGATAAAGCGGTAGAGGATTTTACATCCTCTATCGCTTTTGATGCGCGGATGTACGCCGAAGATATTGCAGGCAGTAAAGCACATGCTACAATGCTGGCAAAACAAAATATTATCTCCGACGCAGATCGGGATGCTATTGTTGAGGGCTTAACAAAGATTAAAGGCCAAATCGATAAAGGGGAGTTCTCATTCTCCGTAGCTCTTGAAGATATTCATATGAATATTGAAAAGCGCCTAACCGATGATATCGGCGAAGCAGGTGGCCGTTTACATACAGGTCGTAGCCGTAATGACCAATGTGCAGTTGATTTACATATGTACGTGCGTAAAGCCGTTGTAGAAATGGGCGAGCTCATCGTAGATATGCAAAAAGCCCTCATCGAAACAGCTGAAAAATACAGTGATGTTATCATGCCTGGCTATACGCATTTACAACGGGCGCAACCTGTATTATTTGGTCATCATATGATGGCATACTTCTCTATGCTAGAACGCGACTTTGACCGTTTGTTGATGGTCTTCAAACATGCAGATATCATGCCACTTGGTGCAGGGGCCTTAGCAGGTTCTACATACGGTATTGATCAAACCTATACGCAAAAGCTATTGGGCTTCTCCCGTATTTACGAAAATAGTATGGATGCCGTATCCGACCGTGACTATGTAGTTGAATTCTTGTCCTTTGCATCTCTTGTGATGATGCACTTGAGCCGCCTTAGCGAAGAATTGATTTTGTGGTCTACTAATGAGTTTAATTTTATTGAACTTGATGATGCTCATTGCACAGGCTCTAGCATTATGCCACAAAAGAAAAATCCTGACGTATGTGAACTTGTTCGTGGTAAAACAGGTCGTACCTATGGCCACTTGTTAGGTTTATTAACTACATTAAAAGGCTTGCCACTTACATATAATAAAGATATGCAAGAGGATAAAGAGGGTATTTTTGATGCTATCGATACAGTACACTTTGCATTGTCCATTAATGCGGCTATGGTCCGTGGTATGAAGGTCAATGGGGCGCATATGAAAGCTGTCCTCGATGATGACTTCTCTAATGCTACAGATATGGCCGATTACCTTGCGAAAAAAGGCGTTCCATTCCGTGAAGCGCATGAAATCGTAGGTAATGCTGTTCATCATTGCATCGAAAAAGGTTGCGTATTACTTGATTTATCTGTTGAGGATTTCAAAGCTATCTCACATCATTTTGATGCAGATATTCTTGATGCTATTTCCATCGAAGCCTGTGTAGCAGGACGTAATAACTACTCTGGTACTGCTCCAGAATGTGTGGAAAGACAACGGAACAATGGTAAAGCTGTTATCGCCGGAGAAGAAAAACAAATTGCTCAGTGGAAAGCGATTGTTGAATCTGTGCAAGCATAACTGCTTTAGTAAGCCTAATGTTTTGATTTAGGGCCACATCCTGTACAAGAGTAACATTCAGAGTAATAGTTACTTGTGACATTGAAAATTTAAGATCGATATACATATAAGTCTTATGTTAAAGCGCTTTATATTAACCTTTAAGCTTATGTGTATATCGATTTTTTTATTTGAATGATAGATAATTTCTAGAAAAGAGTTATTCTAATTGATAAATTACTATTAAAATGATGTAAATTCGTGTACGTATACAGTGGACTACGCGAAAACAATAGTCTTGTACTAGGACACTATAACCATGATAGATAGTAAAAATCACATATATACACAGAATAAAATGGGGTAAAAATATACCTTGTCATTGTTAAAATGAGTTCTGTTCGTTTTAGATGATAAATTAACTATAATTTATTCAATTCGTGTAATAATGCTTGTCCGCCAATAAAGTACTTTCATTTTGGGTTCATAGGTGTTATTATTTAATTCGTAATAAGAATAACAACGGTAAATTCACATTCAAGCCCATCACAGCACGAACTGAATTTACTTAGCGGTATATTATATTTAAGTGAATTATGGACGAGAAAAAATTCACCTTTTGAAAGGGGATTGATACATGAAAACCACCGCTAAAAAAATGTCTGTATTCCAGCTAACCACAATGGTAGCAGCCAATATGCTAGGAGCTGGGATCATTATGTTACCAACTAATTTGGCTCAAGTTGGTACTATTTCAGTTTTATCTTGGCTCGTAACAGCTGTGGGTGCGCTTCTGTTAGCGTATATTTTTGCTCAAGCGGGTATGTTCTCCCAGATTAGGGGGGGCATGGGCGGTTATGCAGAACACCGCTTCGGTAAAACTGGACATTTTATGGCGAGCTATGCTTACAGCATATCTCTCATCATTGCTAATATCGCCATCGCGGTGTCTGCCGTAGGTTATGGCGCAGCTTTCTTTGGTGTTGACCTTAATGCAACACAAACAAGCCAAGTAACAATTGTGCTTTTGTGGTTTGCAGCGATTTTGAACTTCCGTGGTAATCGCTTCACAGGTCGACTCAGCAACATGACTATTTGGGGCTCTATTGTGCCGGTTTTATTAATTGGTACAATCGGCTGGTATTGGTTTGACCCGTCTATTTATTGGGCGGCTTGGAACCCAAATGATCTTCCGTTTTACGATGCAGTAAAACAATCCATTTCCCTCACTTTGTGGGGCTTCCTAGGATTTGAGTCCGCAGCGGCTAATGCTGATGCTGTTGAGAATCCAAAGAAAAACGTACCTATCGCAACTGTAGCGGGTACATTAGCAGTGGCAGTGGTTTACATCTTGTCCACAAATGTTATGGCCGGTATCGTGCCTAACATCGACTTATTAAATTCTAACGCACCATTCGGTTTGACATTCGTATACATGTTCAATGATACAATTGCAAACATCGTGATGGCTGCAATGGTTATTTCTTGCTTTGGCGCTTTGCTTTGCTGGCAATTCACATTGTCCCGCGTATTCAAAAGCGCAGCGGAACATGGTTACTTCCCTAAAGTATTTGCTCGTGTAAATAGTAAAGATGCTCCTGTTCGTGGCGTATTTATTTTACTCGCTGTTGAAACATTACTTACATTGTTCACTGCAAGCGATTCCTTGCGTGAGCAATTTGAAGTGCTAGTAAACTTAGCGGTTGTAACTAACGTAGTGCCGTATGTATTGTGTATCTTAGCAGTACCTACAATGATGCGTATGGCTGGTGTAGCTGAAAGCCGTATTAAACGCTCCAATTACGTATTTGGTGCAGGTGTTATCTACTGCTTGTATGCTATCTATGCATGTGGCTTTGATGCTATGGTTGGTAGTGCCGTGGCAGTAAGCATTGGTCTTGTGATCTATGTTTTGCGTAAAGCGTGGGCTACACGCAAAGCGCACCGCTTACAACAAAGTATCGATTAATTAAATAACTCTCGTCTTATAAGAGGCTGTTACTTAGTAACAGCCTCTTTTTGGTATATTAATCAGACTTATTAATTATGGTTTTATTGATTATAAATAATTGATAGTTACTAAAGTGATTAAGAGTTTTTCGG
>DXZL01000077.1 GCA_019419725.1 Veillonella sp.
ATTCATACACGCAAGTCCGATTACGATTTCAAAGAAATGACCGATGAGCAAGTTGTGGTCATAGCTCAAGAAGAGCAAAATGAGTTTGCAATCGATTATATTGTTAATAAATATAAAAACTTTGTTCGTGCAAAGGCACGCTCTTACTTTTTAGTAGGCGCAGATCGTGAGGATATCATTCAAGAAGGAATGATTGGCCTATATAAGGCCACGCGAGATTTTAAACATGATAAATTGGCATCCTTTAGAGCTTTTGCAGAACTTTGTATAACTAGACAAATTATTACGGCTATTAAGTCGGCTACTAGACAAAAACATGCGCCTTTAAATTCCTATGTATCTTTAAATAAACCTGTTTATACAGAGGAATCAGAGCGTACATTGATCGAGATGCTATCTTCAGCAAAGGTTACCAATCCTGAAGACCTTATTATCAGCCAAGAGGAGTTGGATGATATTGAACGCAATATTGGTCATATTTTAAGTGAACTCGAGTGGGAGGTCTTGGAAGGATATCTAGACGGACGTTCTTACCAAGAAATGGCTGAGGTCACAGATCGCAGTGTCAAATCTATAGACAATGCGTTACAAAGGGTTAAACGTAAATTAGAGAAGTATTTAGAACATCGGGTTTTGGATTCTCCAAGAACCACACAGGAAGGATGACAGTCGTGACAAATTTCTTAATGATTGTAGAACTTATTGTATCTATTTTATTAATCGTAGTAGTTGTTGCACAAGAGAGTAAAAACGCAGGCATGGGCGGTGCTGTATCTGGTGCGGCAGACTCTTCTTTTGGTGGTAAGCAACGTGGTTTAGACGCTTTCTTATCTAAATGTACGATTATATTGGGGATTATCTTTGCTGTGTTGAGCTTAGTGTTAGGGGCAATGATTAATCAATTCTAATGATGAAAGCCTGCTTTGCAGGCTTTTTCTTTTTTACAGAATAAGGAGGTGAAGATTTGAAGAAGAAAGTATTAGACTTTTATAAATCTATACAACCACATGCATATCATATTGAAGATGCTGCTATGGATAATAACATCCGAGGTGGTAAGGATTTAGAGATGTTTATTCGTTCTGCAAAAATACTTGCTCGAGAAGGGGTATTAACATCTTCACGACCTGATGTATATCAATATGCAGAGCAACAATATGAAGAATATGAAGGTATTTATAAGGGCTATCGTAAGTCTTTTGGCTTTGTCATTATGCCTGAAGATGAAGATATATATGTAGCAGAACAAAATAAAGGTACTGCCATGCATAATGACAAGGTTCGCGTTCGCGTCGTACCTTCTAATTATACAAAGCATAAACGAGAAGGCATTATCGTTGATGTTATTGAACGAGCTAATGAAACCATAGTGGGTACTTATGACCGACAACAACACTTTGGCTTTGTTATCCCTGATGATGAGCGAATTGGGACTGATATCTTTGTAGATTTGAAAAATACATTAGATGCTCGTAGTGGCGCAAAGGTATTAGTGAAAATTACTAAATGGCCTGAAGGCGATAAAAAGCCAGAAGGTGTTATTACTGAAATTCTTGGTTATAAGGGCGATGTAGGTCTTGATATTAACTGCATCATGGCTAATCATAAGATTCCATTTAATTTCCCTGATGATGTTATCAAAGCGAGCCAGAAAATTGATACCCTTATTCATGAAGACTCTGCCCGTTGGGATCTTCGTGACTTACAAATGGTCACTATCGATGGGGAAGATGCAAAAGATTTAGACGATGCTGTGAGTGGCCGAAAATTACCAAATGGTAATTATGAGTTAGGTGTACATATTGCAGATGTGAGTCATTATGTAGTATCCGGACAGGCTATTGATAATGAGGCCTATAAACGCGGTACATCTGTGTATTTAGTAGATCGTGTAGTACCGATGTTACCTGAGGTCCTATCTAACGGCATTTGTAGTTTAAATGCTCATGAAGACCGTTATGCTATGACATGTATGATGGAAATAGATAAAGATGGTAAGGTTGTAAATTATCGTATTCGTCCATCTATTATCCATGTAGGACGTCGTTGTAGCTATAAAGAGGTCTATAAAGCATTAGAGGAAAATATTATTCCTCATGACTTACAAGATTTTATGCCTATGCTGCATGATTTGGCAGAAATCTCTAAGATTTTGAATCGAATGCGTCGTCGTAGAGGTGCTTTAGATTTTGATTTTCCTGAATATAAAGTATTACTCGATCATGATGGTACACCGTTACGTATTGTAAAACGAGATCGTACCATGGCAGAACGACTTATCGAAGAATGTATGCTTATCGCCAATGAAACAGTGGCGACACACTTAAAGAATACGCATCGTACATCGGTATATCGTATTCACGAGAACCCAAGTGAAGAAAAGTTAGATTTATTCCAAAAGGTATTAAATTACTTGGGGCAAAATCTCGTCCTTAGTGCTGATGGTGTAACACCAAGAGATTTCCAAAAAATCTTAGATGTAGTAAAGGGTCAAGATATTGAGCAAGTAGCTCAAATTATGACCTTGCGTTCTATGCAACAGGCTAAATATAGTATTAACAATGTAGGACACTTTGGCTTAGCATCTGCATGTTATACGCATTTTACATCTCCTATTAGACGATATCCAGACTTAATGGTTCATCGCCTTTTAAAAGCGGATATGCATTGGAAAAATGGTTATTCTAAACGAGATGTAGACGAAGCATTCTTATCTGGAGCCGTTGAACATTCTTCTATACAGGAGCAAGTAGCTACTGAGGCTGAACGAGATACAGTAGATCTTAAAAAGACTCAATACATGGTTCCATTTGTAGGGGAAGTCTTTGAAGGAACTATTTCTAGCATTACATCCTTTGGGATGTTTGTAGAATTAGAAAATGGTATCGATGGCCTTGTGCATATGAGCATGATGAATGATGATTACTATTTCTTTGATGAAGAACATTTTGTGCTTGTAGGCAAAAGAACAGGTAAAACCTATCACTTAGGTGAAAAAGTAACTGTTACATTAGTAAAAGCCGATGTAGAAAAGAAACAGATCGATTTTGTACTTGGTGAAGTCAATAACCTAATGGCTATACAAGAACAATTGCAAAATGGTTCTGACTATGCAAGTAGTCGCGATGGCTATGGTAGTCGTAAAGGTCGTAAATCTTCAGGAAGATCCAGTAAAAAATCTTCGCGACGTGATAGTAATAAATCTAGTCATTCTAGGTACGATGCTTTCAGTAAAAAATCTAGTAAAGGCAAATCAAGTCGTAAGAAGTCTAATAAAACGACTAAGCGCAGTCAATCTAAGAAATCTAAAAGTAAACGTAAACGATAGAGGTACATATGGCAAAACAATCTAGTCCATCTCTTATTGCTGATAATCGTAAGGCCCGTCATGATTTTAATATTCATGAAACATATGAAGCAGGCATTGCTTTGACAGGTACTGAAATTAAATCGATACGTCAAGGTAAACTGAACTTAAAGGATAGCTTTTGTCGTATTGATAAAGGCGAGCTTTTGTTGTATGGTGTTCATATCAGTCCATACGAACAGGGCAATCGTTTTAATCATGAACCTGAACGGACCCGTAAATTGTTGATGCATAAATCTGAAATCAATAAATTACATGCGCAGGTTAAGGAGAAAGGATTCTCTTTAGTGCCGCTAAACTTCCATTTTAGCCATGGTTATGTAAAGGTAACTGTGGGTCTTGTAACTGGTAAAAAGTTATACGATAAGCGTCAAGATATGGCGGAACGCGATGCTAAGCGAGATATTGCAAAGCGTCTCAAAGAGCAACAAAAATATTAAGATAAAAAGATCGAGTCATGATGGCTCGATTTTTTTTGTGACAATTGTTAACTTATCTTGCATTTTTAGTTGATAAATATGTATATTGAAATTATAATGTAAATAAAGAGTTGTGATTGTGGTTGACATTTTCTGAGTAGAGGAGAAATATCATGAATCAGAATATTCGGTACATTACAGAGGTTGCTATTTTGACGGCTATGATTACTGTATTAGGTGCTATTAAAATACCTAATGTCATTCCAGGTATAGAGTTTCAACTGTCAGCTCCATTGGCGGTAGCCATATGTGCCGTATTCGGATTTAAGAAATATATTATTAGCGGATGTCTATCTAGTTTAATCGGTTTAGCACTAGGTACACAAACTATTTTGAATGTTATGATTGCTATGCAATTTAGACTTATCGTAGGGCTAATTCTTTGGATGTGCCACAATCATATGATAGGTATTATGATTTCTGGACCGATTGCATCTGCATTAGCACGATTGACCTTGTCTGTATATATCGGTAAGGCTGCATTACCTATGGTTGCATTAGCAGTGCCTGGCATGATTTTTACTGTTATTATGGCACCAGTATTTGTGAAAGTATTCCGTAAAATTCACAGCCAAGTACCTCAAAATGATCTTGTTAAAGGGAAGGTGTCATAATGGCTGAATTATATAGTGTACGTATGCGTGCTGCTCAAGGTGGTCCCCATGAAAAAGGGGGCCACCATATTTCTGGGGCAGAGCGGATTGTGAAGTTAGAAGAAGTAGGGGCTATAGCTCAATCGTTAGCTGATCGCGCACTGCATCACAGTAAAGGAACAGCTGATTTTATCAATATTACTGTAGATTTAATCCCACCGGAGAAGATTACATATATTGACTGTCTAAAGGTAGAGGAACATAAAACTAGTAGCATTTCTGAATCTCATCAATTGGCGACTGAGATTTTACAAGGTCCTAATATTAGTAAGGCAGCTGTTCATAAAGCTATATCTTTGTTAAAAGGTTTAGATAAATCTATGCGCGGCGCTATGTTAGTGGATACAATTACTGGCGAGCGCTTAGATACAGGTGACCGCGGAGTACGTGTTAGTCATATGGACTCCTTTGACTCTTATGCATTAGGTGATAATGAACATATGAGAGAGGCTTTGGTATTAGCTTCAAAGGTTCAATCAGCAGATGGTATTGTTGGCGAATTATGTTGGTCTGATGATCCAGACTATACAGTAGGTTATGTTGCTTGCAATGGTGTATACCATCGCATTCCTAATATGAAAGAATTGGGTTCAAATATAGGGGGCCGTGTTTTCTTTGTACGGTCTGATATAGATAGTGAAAGTGTAATTGAGTATTTGGAGAGTGCTCCAGTACTTGTTCAACGGAGAGATAATGTATAAGTTTTTTAAAGAACAGCTAAATCATAAAATCAACAATCATAATTTGCGGACCTTAAGAGAATACTGTCCTCTAGATGCGGTACGTGTGAAGCGAGATGATAAAGAATACTTAATGATGGCTTCTAACAATTATTTAGGTCTAACCTTTGACCCTCGTGTCATAGAAGGGGCTCTGAAAGGGACTCAACAATATGGTACTGGCTCAGGTGGATCTAGACTTGTGTCTGGAACATTTCCATTGTTTACAGAGCTTGAAAATGCATTGGCAGAATTCAAGAATACAGAAAAAGCTCTCGTATTTAATACAGGTTATATGGCTAATGTAGGAACAATTTCGGCTATTGCAGATAAGAATACTATTATCTTTAGCGATGCTTTAAATCATGCTAGTATTATTGATGGTTGTCGTTTAAGCAAAGCCTCCATAAAGGCCTATAGTCATTGCGATGTAGAGGAATTAAAGTTTCTACTAAAACAATCTGATCGTAGTGCACGAAAACTCATCGTTACTGATGGTGTCTTTAGTATGGATGGGGATATTGCACCATTAGATAAGTTATATGAACTGAGTCGTGAATATAATGCATTGCTTATGGTAGATGATGCCCATGCAACTGGAACTATTGGTAATGGTCATGGTACAGCGGCCTATTTTGGACTCGAAAAAGAAGTAGACATACAACTTGGTACATTGAGTAAATCTTTAGGCTCTGTTGGTGGCTATGTAGCTGCAAATAGCACTATTATAGATTATCTCGTTAATACGAGCCGCAGTTTTATATTTTCTACCGCATTATCTCCTGCTGATATAGGGGCTGCCTTAGCTGCACTACATGTTCTTGAATCAGATATATCCGTTTTACAGCGTTTACATGAAAATGTAAATTATATGGCAGACAAATTGATTTCCATGGGGATTAATGCTACCAATGAAACACCAATTTTCCCAATACTAATTGGGCGTAATGAAGATACACTTGCAGTATCTGAGTATCTATATGAGAGTGGTATTATTGGGACTGCTATTCGTCCCCCTACAGTACCTATTGGTGAAAGCAGAATTAGACTTACGGTGACTGCTGCGCATAATAAAGAACAAATAGATTATGTGTGCCAATCACTACATAATGCTATGAAACAGTTATAATCATGATAATAGATAATATATTCACTAAAGACAGTAATAAGTGATAAAAGAATCCTTGGATTGGTAAAGCTGTCAAATTTAGATAAGTTGAGAAGGCTAAGCGTAGTGAATATATCGAATTGGTGAAGGTTTCATATAATTGACAGTAATACTAAATAGGCTTATAATTATGAGACCGACGCACGGGGATGTAAAGGTTTCGACAGGGGTGCGTGTGGTATAGATAGCGAGTCGGCGTTCCATGAGGCCGTTAAACGGTGGGAAAACATTTAAACGCAGAAGAAAATTTTGCATTAGCTGCATAAGCTACGTCCCTCATACTTGTGCCTACCAAGTGTGAATGGACGTCAAACCGTAGGCTGGCTTAATT
>DXZL01000078.1 GCA_019419725.1 Veillonella sp.
TTGTATCTATTAAAGAGGATTATTTAGACGGTAAATTATCCTTGGAAGAGGGTAACCGTATTTTAAAAGAAAAATTAGGCACTTGTACGCCAGATGAGTTCGCTTATGCAGAGCAGAGTTTAAAAGGTGTTTACAAGGATGAAGAAATCCTAGATAAGATGGATGACTTATTGAACTTGTTTGATGGCGTATTAGTTCGCGCAGAAAATGAGTATCCTGAAAATCATCCATTGTGGGCCTATTTAGAAGAAATTAATGCAGTTGAAAAGGTCGCTCTTGAAGCCGATGAATTATTGAAGCAAGAGAATTTTATTAAAAATCCTTGGCTTGGTATTTTTGATTCTTTAGCGCAATGGAGAACTCATTTATCTCGTAAGCAAAATCAACTGTATCCAATGCTAGAAGATCATGGTTTTGACCGACCAACACGTATTATGTGGACCTTTGATGACGGCGTACGCGATGCTATTTCTGCATCCTATGCTTTGCTACGGGAGGATAAGTACGAAGAATTCTTAGCGTCTGTACCAGAAACATTAGAGAAGTTACGCGATTTGAACTCCAAAGAGTTAGAAGTGCTGTTGCCAACATCGTATAAACTGTTAAGTGATGAAGAGTTTGTGCGCATGAGCAAAAATGACCATGAAATTGGTTATGCTATCATTGATCCGCCAGGTTTATACGTGGTGCCGGGTATCAATGATTCTGCGGCGCAACTAAATGCAAATAACTCCGGTCAAAACGGTGTATCTAACGAGTTCCTAAACGATTTGGCAGGTCTATTATCCAAATATGTTGGTCCTGTAGGCGGTGCAGCGGTTAGTAAGGATGTAGTTTTAGATGTAGCCACTGGCAAATTGACATTGGAGCAAATCAATTTGTTATTCCGTCATCTGCCTGTGGACTTATCCTATGTAGATGAAAATGAACTCGTTAAATTCTACAGTGATACACCACATCGCATTTTCCCTCGCAGTGCTAATGTTATTGGCCGTGAGGTTAAGAACTGTCATCCCGCAAAATCTGTTCATGTTGTAGAAGAAATCGTAGAGAAGTTCCGTTCTGGTGAGCAAAATCAAGCTGAATTCTGGATCAATAAACCGGGATTGTTTATCTACGTTATCTACACGGCAGTGCGCGATGAAAATGGTAAATTCCGTGGTGTCTTAGAAATGATGCAAGATTGTACGCATATTCGTGAGCTTGAAGGGTCTCGTACCTTGTTGACTTGGGATAAAACTGATTTTGTGGGAAATACAGATAATAATGGTAATGATAAATCCCTAGCTCAAGAGGCTGCAGAAGAGGTCGATGAAGAACCACTTACTACCGATGCAGATGGGAGATTTCATATCGACGCAAAAACAACTCTTTCTAATTTGATTAAACAAAGTCCTGAGGTGGTAGATTATTTAATTTCTTTAAATCCTAAATTTGAAAAATTGAAAACACCTATGGTAAAAGTAATGGCTAAGGTAGCAACCATCAAGATGATTGCGGAACGCGGTGATTTTGATGTAAATGATTTGATTGGTAAAATCGACGCATTCATTAATAAAAATAAGAAATAATTGAGCTTTTTAATATGAAAGAGGCAAGGTCGAGTGACCCTGCCTCATTTTATTTTGTTATTAGTATTGTGTAGTGACTATGAACATTGAATCATATGTGGTTTACCTTGGTCGGAGCGTTAAGGAATGGTTAGTTATCGATTTTTGTTATTAGAGATGTGTTGCACTAATTCAACATAAGCATGCATTAATTTCTTATAATTCATCTATTTTGTGTATACAAATTTGTCTGAAAAGGGTACAATAAAACATAATGAAAGTATTTGCCGAGGCAGTATTTTCTTATCTTAAACTACTTTTACAAGAGAAATTACGTATATATTAAAGGTGAGGATCTGGATACTATGTCGACAAGACGCGTTTGGAAGCAAAGTGAAATTAAAACAAACCCATTATTTTCTAAGATGCGCAGTACTATTGAAACTGCATTTTATGGAAACAATGTAACGCCTATTACATCTGTGGCACAAGCGTACCAATTGGCCACTGAAGAACCTGGTGTTATCGTCCTCGATATGCCTGTATATAAACCATGCGAGCAAGGTTTGCCAGCTGATGCAAAGGTACTTGTTACAAACGATGGTAAAACTACAGGCCGTTATGCAAAAGCTCGTCGCATTATTGGCGATGAAGGCATTGACGAAGTGGAACTTGCTAATATTGCACGTGATGCAGTGTATGATAGCCGTGGTAAAGAATGGATTTCTGCTGATACTATCGTAGGTCTTGATAAAAAATTTACTGCTCGTGCGCATTTGATGATTCCAAAAGACCATGCATCCATTTTGTACTCTTGGATTATGAACTTTAAGTTCTTTGATGCAGCTGTAAAAGAATTTTACAATGATAGTGTAGAAATTCCAGAAGGCGATATTTATATCTATTCTGATCCTGACTATGTAGTACCAGGTCATCCAGGTGGGCTTGCTATTTTTGATCCAGCTCATAACTGCGCTATGATTCTTGGTATGCGCTACTTCGGTGAGCATAAAAAAGGTACCCTTACATTGGCTTGGTCCTTGGCGAATCGTTTTGATTATGTAGCATGCCACGGCGGTATGAAACGTTACAATCTTGACAATGGTAAAAGCTACACTATCGGTGTATTTGGCTTGTCCGGTTCTGGTAAATCTACATTAACTCATGAAAAGCATGATGGTCGTTATGATATTTCTATCTTGCATGACGATGCGTATATCATTAATACTAATGACTTGAGTTCTATTGCTCTTGAACCTACATATTTCGACAAAATGCAAGACTATCCTGTGGAACATCCTGCTAATGAATTCTTGTTAACACTACAAAATGTTGGCGTAACTATGGATGAGGATGGTCGTAAGGTTGTGTTGGCAGAAGATGTGCGTAATAATAATGGTCGTGCTATTAAATCTCAATTCTGGACAGATAATCGTGTAAACTACGTAGATCAACCAGTTAATGCCATTGTATGGCTTATGAAAGATAAAACTTTGCCACCAATCCTTAAAATTAATGACCCTGTTTTGGCATCTACAATGGGCGCAACACTTGCGACACGTCGTTCTACTGCTGAAAAGCTGGATGCTCACGTTGATCCAAATGCACTTGTTATCGAACCATATGCAAATCCATTCCGTACATATCCATTGGTTCGTGACTATGAAAGCTACAAAAAATTATTCTCTGAATGTGGCGTACAATGTTACATCATGAATACAGGTTTCTTCTTGGAAGACAATATTCCTAAAGAGGTAACTCTTGATTTATTGGAACGTTTGGTAGAAGGCACATTGGACTTCAAACCATTCTATAAATATGAAAACCTCTCTTATGTTGAGGTTCCTGGTTTTGAACCACCATTCCAAGTGCGTGAATACCATCACCAATTACACAAAGCGTTTGAGTTCCGCTATGACTATGTAGAAAAACTTATTGGTCATAAAAACGAATTACCTCAAGAAGTATTGGATGTATTGAAAACTCTAATGTAGTCTCAAAATTTATTAAATCCTCAATATAATATTGAGATTGTCTAACTGCTCAAATAAAAGGCCCTCCTTGTGGAGGGCTCTTTCTTTTGTGGTAATATATACTTATGATAAATCAATAATGTTTTGTTATAAGGTGTTTTTATGGATATAAAGGATATTAAATATATAAGTACCATCGTTGAGATGGCATCATTTTCAAAGGCATCTAAAAAACTATATATCTCTCAACCCGCATTGAGTCAAAGTATTCGTCGCATTGAGGCTGAATTAGGTGTACCTTTATTTGCTCGAGATCGGACAAAGGTTGTACCAACGGCTGCAGCCTTACAAATTGCTAAAGAGGGTATGCCTTTAGTAGGAAAGGTAGAGGCTTTAACGCAGTCGATCATTAATCAAGGGTCTGATGCGGCTTATCATGTGCGTATTGGATTATCTCAATTCTATGGTCACCATATGTTGGGAAAAACATTAAAGAGCTTTCAACAAATTGAGCCATCCTGGGAATTTCACGTAGTAGAAGGGGAGTCCCATTTTTTGGAGCAACAAATTTGTGATGGATTGGTTGATGTAGGTCTATTCCCAACACCAATCTACTCTCAGGCCCTTGAAAGTTATCCTGTGTTAGATGAGCAAATTTTATTAGCTGTTAGTGTAGAGAATAAAAAAGCTATAGCTATTGCTGACTCGCTCATGACACCGAATGGAATACATGAGATAGCACCATTTGGGTCTTTTCCTTTTATTCTCATAAGAGAAGGCCTTAAGTTGCGAACCTTGGTAAATCGTCTATGTCAGGCTGAATCCTTTGTGCCTAAAGCGGTTATTGGCTCTGAAAATCTTGACACTTGTAGATCCCTGGTAGAAGATGATTATGGTATTACTTTCTTGCCAAGTACATTAAATAGTAAGGGCGATGATGATAAAGTTAAATTCTATCCTTTAGCATCGAAACTATGTTTCCGTCAATTAGTTCTTGTAGCGAGATCAGATAGAGCAAAGCGATTCCATTTGCCTGAAGTGGCTCAAGTTATGCAACAATTCTTATAAATTATACAGATGGAATGTTAGAGTATTAAGTACTGTTTGCAAATAATAATTCATATAAAACAATATATAAATATAGTATTCTATAGATAAAAGAGGTTAATTCCCTAAGTTCACAGGAATTAATCTCTTTTGATTTGTGAAAGAAAACTGAAAATATCGAATTTGATAAATATAGTAATTACAATGTTTTTTGAAGTAAATGAGTCAAAAAATTCTCAAAAAATAATTGACAAATGCCCTGTCAAAAAATATACTTAAATTAGGTTAAAACATATTTAGGAGATAGGATTTAAAACCCACAAGTGTGGTGGATTTAAAAAATAAAATAAAAGTAGAATATGTTTTCTTATTATTGTTAGTTGGCCTACGTAGGCCCCTAGGAGGTTTATTATGAATAAAGATGTGGAAAACAAAAACACCCATGACCACAGCCATGGCGAACATCATCACCATCATGATCATGACCATCATCACCATGACCATGACCACTGCCATTGTGGCGGTCACCATCACGATCACGACCATGATCATCATCACGATCATGAACATGGTCACGACCATAGTCATGCAAAGGCTATGCCGACGGATAAATGGGTGCCACACACTCATGAACCAGGGGTACCTCATGAACATGGCGTAAATGACTACATGAAAGCTGTTGCAGAATACCGTAAAACTTGGCCTACAAAACAAGATGTTATCGAACAAACACCAGATCCAGCTGTGCGCGAAATGATCCTTCGCATGGAGCAAATTGGTTGCGATACAGTATTTGACCGTTTCGATAAACAACAACCACAATGTACTTTTGGTATTGCAGGCGTATGTTGTCGTGTTTGCTTCATGGGTCCATGTAAAATTACACCTAAGAGCCCTCGTGGTGTCTGCGGTGCTGATGCTGACCTTATCGTAGCTCGTAATATGACACGTGCAGCTGCAGGTGGTTTGACTCAACATGGTGCGCATGCTCGTGAAATTTTGATTTCTTTGAAAGCAGCTGCTAATGACCAATTGGATATTCCAATTTTAGGGGAAGAAAAAATCCGTACTGTATGTAAGGCTTTCAACATCCCTGAAGAAGGCCGTTCCTTAAAAGAGGTGGCTAATGACTTGGCAGATGTATTGCTCGAAGATTTGAGCCGTGCATTGCCAGGTGAATATAAAACAATTACAGCGTTAGCTCCAGCTGAACGTCGCGAAGTTTGGAAAAACCTAGATATCTTGCCTGTTTCCGCGTACAATGAAGCATTCGATGCATACCATCGTACATGCGTAGGTACAGATGGCGATTGGGAAAGCAACATGAAACAATTCTTGCGTTGTGGTCTTGCGTTCACATTCACTGGCGTAGTAGCAGCGGACATCGCAACAGACGCATTATTCGGTCAAGGTGGTCGTCGTACTTCTAAAGTTAACATCGGTGCTTTGAAAAAAGGTTATGTTAACATCGCTGTTCATGGTCACTTGCCAACATTAGTATCACAAATTTGTACAATTGGTGCCTCTGAAGAGTACTTAGAAAAAGCAAAAGCTATCGGTGCTAAAGGTATCCAATTCTACGGTATCTGCTGCTCTGGTTTGTCCAGCATGTACCGTTATGAAAATGTTATTCCATTGTGTAATGCTATCGGTGCGGAACTTGTACTTGGTACAGGCGCTCTTGATTGCTGGGTAGCTGACGTTCAAGACGTTTACCCTGCTATCATGGACGTAGCACGTTGCTTCAACACAAAAGTTATTACTACATCTGATGCAGCTCGTTTACCAGGTGCAGAACATATCGGTTACGATCATCACCACACTAACTTGGGTGAGACAAAAGAATTGGCTCGCAAAATCTTGGATCGTGCTCTTGAAGCTCATGAATTGCGTAAAGGTATGCCTGTATTCATTCCGCCATACGAAATCACTGCAGAAGTTGGCTTCTCTCCAGAATCCACTGTTAAACATTATGGTTCCTTCAAACCATTGGCAGAGGCTTTAAAATCTGGTAAAGTTCG
>DXZL01000079.1 GCA_019419725.1 Veillonella sp.
TCGTAATTCGAAGAAACTCATTTCTGTGTAGGAATGAGTTTCTTTTCATAATATAAATACCTGGAGGAAGTATGAATTTACTCGAAGTTGGGATTCCAACTGTACCTCTTAGAGGCATGGTTGTATACCCGAATATCGTGATTCACCTCGATATCGGTCGAGACAAATCCATTAAAGCGGTAGAAGCCGCAATGAACGAGGATCGCATTTTAGCAGTTGTCAGCCAAAAGGATGATGCTGTTGATGCACCAACTGTTCATGACTTAGCCCAAATGGGTACATTAGTAAAAATTAAGCAAATGTTACGCTTACCAGGTGGTATTGTACGTGTTCTTGTAGAGGGCATTACACGTATTTGCGTAATGAATATTACAAGTATGGATCCGTACTATGTAGGGGACTACGAACGTGTAGCTTCCGAATTTGAAGACGATGTTGAGCTAGAAGCATATCGTCGTTTGGTTCAGTCTAAATTCGGCGAATGGGCTGAAGAGGCTAAATCTGTTACAGATGAAGGCGTTACACGCGTAATGGAGTTACGCGACCCATGTGAATTGGCTGATCAAGTTGCGTTCTTATTGCCTATTAATAACACTAAACGCCAAGAGTTACTTGAAGAATTATCTGTAGCTCGTCGTTTAAATATGATTGTAGGCATTTTGAATATGGAATTACAAATCTCTGATTTGGAAAACTCCATTAATAATCAAGTACGTCAATCTATGGAAAAAGCGCAAAAAGAATATTTCTTACGCGAAAAAATTCGTGTTATCCATGATGAATTGGGTGACAAAGGGGATCCAGAGGAAGAAGCTGAAGAGTTACGTGTTAAATTAAAAGCACTTAACCTTAGCGAAGATGTACATGAACGTATCGATAAAGAAATTTCTCGTTATAGCCGCATGCCACAATTGATGCCAGAAGCAACAATTTTGCGCAATTACCTAGATTGGGTATTGGCGTTACCTTGGAATGAATTAACTGAGGATCGCTTGGATATCAAGGAAGCTCATGCAATGCTTGAAGCGGATCATTATGGCCTTGAAAAGGTAAAGAAACGGATTCTTGAATTCTTAGCTGTTCGTAAGTTAACTGGTAAGAATAGTGGTTCTATTCTTTGCTTAGTAGGCCCGCCAGGGGTTGGTAAAACATCCTTGGCTACGTCTATCGCTAAAGCGATGAACCGCAAGTTCATCCGTGCATCCTTAGGTGGTGTTCGCGATGAAGCTGAAATTCGCGGTCATCGTCGTACGTATATTGGCGCATTGCCTGGTCGTATGATTCAAGGTCTTAAGAATGTAGGCACTAAGAATCCTGTATTCTTATTGGATGAAATTGATAAATTAGCATCTGACTATAAAGGGGATCCATCCTCTGCATTATTGGAGGTATTGGATCCAGAACAAAATAGTACATTTAGCGATCACTTTATTGAAGTGCCATTCGATTTCTCTGAAGTATTCTGGATTACAACGGCTAACGTTGCATCCAATATTCCTGGTCCTTTGCTTGACCGTATGGAAATCATCGAGTTATCTAGCTATATGGAACAAGAGAAGTTAGAGATTGCTAAGCGCTATTTAGTACCTAAACAAATCAAGAAAAATGGCCTTGAAGATTACAAGGTTAAATTATCTGATGCTGTGTTGAGAAAAGTAATTTCCGAATATACTCGCGAAGCTGGTGTTCGTACCTTAGAGAAGACAATTGCTAAGATTTGTCGTAAAATTGCTTATAAAGTCGTTGAAGAAGGTGGAGATGCACCGAAAGTAACGACAAAAAATCTTCACGAATTCTTGGGTGCTCCAATCTTTGTTGACCAAGAGCGTGAAAAGAAACCGCAAATTGGCTATGTAAATGGTTTAGCGTGGACTTCTGTAGGTGGCGTTGTATTGCCATGTGAAGCAACTACTATGAATGGTACAGGTAAACTTGCATTAACTGGTAGCTTAGGTAAGGTTATGCAAGAGTCTGGTCAAGCTGCCATGAGCTATATTCGCCACAATGCAAAAGCCTTAAAAATCGAAGACGATTTCTATAAGAAACTCGATATTCACGTTCACTTGCCTGAAGGTGCAACACCTAAGGATGGCCCTTCTGCAGGTATTACAATGACATTGGCTATGGTATCTATCTTAACAAACCGCAAGGTTCGTTCTGATATTGCCATGACTGGTGAAATTACATTGCGTGGCCGTGTATTACCAATCGGCGGTTTAAAAGAAAAGTTATTAGCAGCCTTGTCTAATGGCATTAAAGAAGTATTGATTCCGAAAGGCAATGAAAAGGATATTGCAGAATTGCCTGACATTGTAAAAGAAGGTCTCATTATTACGCCAGTTAAGACAATGGATGAAGTATTAGCAAAGGCACTTGTGTAATGCAAAAAAAGAAAAAATCCACTAAACAAATGGGCCCAAAACCACAATATACACGAAAAGAACCGAAGGGGCCTCGTATTATAGCAGCAAAATATAATACTTCCTGTGTGAAGGCGGATCAATATCCTGAAGGGGATACTGTAGAAATTGCTTTCATCGGACGCTCTAATGTGGGCAAATCTTCGTTGATTAACTCGTTATGTAATTATCGTGGGTTAGCTCTCGTTAGTGGCCAACCAGGTAAGACTAAGACAATTAACTACTTTGATATTGAATCAAAAGAGGATATTTCTGAAACAGAGGAACGCAGATATAATTGGTTCCTCGTTGACCTTCCTGGCTATGGTTTTGCAAAGACAAATAAAGGAAACCGCAATTTGTGGTCTTCCTTTATTGCCGATTATATTTTACATTCTGAACGATTGATGTTGTTATGTTTACTAATTGATGGTCGTCATCCAGAGATGCCTATTGATAAGGTGGCTTATGACTGGCTCGTTGAAGCTGGTGTACCATTACAAATCGTAGTGACTAAGGTCGATAAATTAACAGCTAAAGAAAAATCTGCTAATTTAGCGATTATTAAAGAAATGTATCCCACTGCAACGCCGCCAATTCTGTATAGCTCTTTGAAGCATACAGGCCGTGAGCTTTTACAACAACGCATCAATAAAGTTCTAGTAGGAGATGAAGCATGAGTCAAACCAATGAATTAGAGATTATGGAACGCATTGCTCTAGATTTAGAGGGTGTGGAAGAGTCTCTTGCATCATCTTTTAATACAGGTGCAGAAGACTTTAATGCACTGATTCGACCATTATCTGCTGCAGGTGGCAAGCGCTTGCGCGCGCAATTATGTTTATTGATTGCTAATGCAGGTACATCTGTAGAACGTCAGCGTATTAGAATTGCTGAAGCCGTAGAGATGCTTCATTTAGCGACTTTGATTCACGATGATGTATTAGATCAAGCAGAGATTCGTCGAGGCGAAGAAACGATACATATGCATAAAGGAAATAAGGTAGCTATTCTTAGTGGTGATTACTTGTTTGCTAAAGCATTCCAAATTGTATCTGAAATGCCTAATATGAAATATTTGCAGATTTTTTCTCATATCATTACTTGTCTTGTGGAAGGCGAGTTTATGCAGATGGAAGATGTGTATCGCATCGATCAAGGGATTGAGCGCTATATGACTAAGACCCAAAAGAAAACAGCTGACTTTATGGAAGGCTGTATGGAACTTGGTGGCCTATTAGGGGGCTGGAGCGAATCTGAAATCGTTGAGTTGAAAAAATATGGTCATGCTCTGGGCATGGCATTCCAAATTACTGATGATATTATGGATTATCGTGAAACAACAGCGACGACTGGTAAACCCGTGGGGAATGATCTTCGCGAAGGTTTATTGACATATCCGTTGTTAAGTATCGTTAATGATGATAATAAAGATAAATTGCTTGAGGATATTAAAGCCTTGAATAATGGCGGCGATGAGCAGGCTATTATCGACTATGTTATCGGTCAAGGCGGTATTGATAATACATTAGCTGTAGCTGATCAATATTGCAAAGATGCTTTGGCAGCACTCGACGCTGTTCGTGATTTCCCAGGCAAGGAATTCCTTGTGATGGCGGTAGAGAATTTAGCTGATAGAAAGGTATAATATGGAACCATTCGAACCAAAAGCGGACTTCGAATATCCCATACAAAAACCTTCTTTTGATAGTGTAGTTCGTCAAAAGCGTCGCGAAGCCAAATTAAAGGCTGAACAAGAACAGTATAAGGTGGTAAAACAACAGGTTCCTGAGGAACCTGAGGACGAGCCAATTTATACTGAGATGGAACAGAAAATGATGGACGAGGCGAGGGAAATATCCCTTGTAGGCCATCTATCTGAATTGCGAAAGCGCCTTATTATAATGGCTGTTGCAGTAGTCATAGGAACATGTATTTCTTATTATTATGTAGACTTCTTATTGGAAATACTCCTAAAGCCAGCTGGTAAGCTCTATTATATGAAACCGACTGAGGCCTTCTTTACCTATATGAAGGTGTCCATAGTAGGTGGTCTTATTATAGGAGCGCCTATTATATTGCATCAAATCTGGCTATTTGTTAAGCCCGCCCTTACGGTGCGAGAAAAACAGCTATCTAACTGGATTTTACCAGTTGCAATAGGCCTATTTGGCATAGGTATTGTGTTTTCTTATTTCCTTGTACTACCAGCAGCCGTTAAGTTCTTTATGGGCTTTGCTACAGACGAATTACAACCGTTATTTTCCATCGGTCAGTACATGGACTTTGTATTGTCCTTTGTTCTACCCTTTGGATTTATCTTTGAGTTGCCGTTGATTTTAATCATCTTGGGATATTTCAACTTAATTACATCACGTTTTTTAAAAACGAAACGTAAGATATTTATTCTTATATCCTTTATCATAGGTGCTGTCATTTCACCAACACCGGATATGTTCTCTCAAACGATGATTGCATTGCCTATGATATTGCTATATGAAACGAGCCTATTTGTATTGGCTAAGATTATGAAGCGCTAAGGAGTTTATTTAGGAGGAACGATGAAAACCTACGAAAATTTAACCACTTATAACCCCGGTGAAATAGAAGGGAAATGGTATTCATATTGGGAAAACCAAGGATACTTTCACGAAGAAGTAGACACTAATAAAGAACCATTTAGTATCGTGTTGCCGCCTCCTAATGTAACTGGTATGTTGCACATGGGCCATGCTTTAGATAATACATTGCAAGATATCCTTATTCGTTTCAAACGCATGCAAGGCTACAATGTATTGTGGATGCCAGGTACTGACCATGCTGGTATTGCTACACAAATTAAAGTAGAAGAAATGCTTGCTAAAGAAGAAGGCAAATCTCGCTATGATTTAGGCCGTGAAAAATTCGTAGAACGCGTATGGGAATGGAAAAAAGAATACGGCGATACTATTGTAAAACAAATTCGTAGCTTAGGCGCATCTTGTGACTGGTCTCGCGAACGCTTTACATTAGATGAAGGGTACTATCATGCAGTGCGTGAAGTGTTCGTAAAACTTTATGAAAAAGGCTTAATCTACCGCGGTGAACGCATCATCAACTGGTGCCCTCGTTGTGCCACTGCTTTATCTGATGTTGAAGTTGAACATGAAGACGAACATGGCCACTTATGGCATATTAAATATCCTGTAAAAGGTGAGGATAATCGTTTCGTAGTTGTTGCTACCACACGTCCAGAAACAATGTTCGGTGACGTAGCAGTAGCAGTAAATCCTGATGATGATCGTTATAAAGACCTCATCGGCAAAACATTAATTTTACCATTTGTTAATCGCGAAATTCCTGTAATTGCCGATGATTATGTAGATGCTAGCTTCGGTACAGGCTGTGTAAAAATTACGCCTGCTCATGACCCTAATGACTTTGAAATGGGCCAACGTCATAATTTGGAATCCATCGTTGTTATGAACAATGATGCAACAATGAATGAAGGTGCTGGCAAATTTAATGGCATACCTCGTGAAGAAGCGCGTAAACAAGTAGTAGCAGAACTTAAAGAATTAGGCCTACTTGAAAAAATTGATGATCATGACCATGCAGTAGGTCATTGTTCTCGTTGTAACACAATTATTGAGCCAATGGTATCTAAACAATGGTTTGTAGATATGAAACCATTGGCAGAACCAGCTCTTAAAGTTGTTAAAGACCACGAAGTAGAGTTTGTTCCTGAACGTTTTACAAAAACTTATGTAAACTGGCTTGAAAACATCCGCGACTGGACTATTTCCCGTCAATTGTGGTGGGGCCATCGTATTCCTGCATGGTACTGCGATGAATGCGGCGAAACAATCGTTAGTCGTGACGATATTACGGAATGTCCTCATTGCCACGGTCATGTTACACAAGATCCAGACGTTCTTGATACATGGTTCAGTTCTGGCTTGTGGCCATTTGCTACAATGGGGTGGCCTGAGCAAACTCCTGAGCTTAAACAATGGTATCCAACAAGTGTTCTTGTAACTGGCTACGATATCATCTTCTTCTGGGTTGCTCGTATGATCTTTATGGCTCTTGAGTTTGAACATGAAATTCCATTCAAACATGTATTTATTCATGG
>DXZL01000008.1 GCA_019419725.1 Veillonella sp.
CCCACCACATGGATGCATAGCCCATGAGGCCAAGCGCCATGATAAGGATTTTTACAGCAATAGCAAATACTACGTTTTGCCATGCTACGCGCAACGTCGCTTTGGACAAGTCAAGAATATGTGCAATAGCAGTCAAGGACGGACGCATGAACACAACGTCTGCCGCTTCGATAGCCGCATCAGCACCGCTACCCATGGCACCACCAACATCAGCACCTGCAAGTACTGGAGCATCGTTGATACCGTCCCCTACGAACATAGTTGGACCATATTCAGAGCGAATATCTTGTACTACAGACAATTTATCTTGTGGCAACAATTGAGCGCGAACAGCACTTACACCAGTTTCTTTAGCGATGTAATTTGCACTTGCTTCAGCATCACCTGTAAGCATAACAGTTTTAATATCTTGACCATTAAGATCAGCAATAGCCTCTGCGGAATCAGGACGAGCTTCATCGGCGATGATAATACGACCTAAGTATGTATTACCTTCTGCCACAAGAACTTCTGTACCATATTCAGCAGCTTCTGTTGGATAGCCTTGAACCGCATAGCGTTCCATAAGACGACGGTTACCAACAAGAACTTGTTGACCATCAGTCATGCCTACCATACCTTCGCCTGCCAACTCTTGAACAAAGTCGGAAGCCTCTACAGTAATGCCTTGTTCTTTTGCTTCAGACACGATGCTTGTTGCGATTGGATGCGTAGAAACGGCTTCGATAGCTGCCGCCATGGACAACAATTGAGTATTGCTCACATGAGAGCCTACAGTTTCTACATTTTGTACTTTAAATTCACCAGATGTGATAGTACCAGTTTTATCAAGAGCTACTGCTTTCACATTAGCCAACGCCTCGATAACGCGACCACCTTTAAGCAAGATACCGTGTTTAGACGCATTGCCGATACCGGAGAAGAATGCAAGTGGCACGCTAAGCACCAATGCACATGGGCAAGAAATAACGAGGAATGTTAAGGCTGTGTAAATCCATTTATGCCATTCACCTGTAATAAGGGATGGAATAATGGCAACAGCAAGAGCAAGGAATACAACGATTGGTGTGTATACGCGAGCAAAACGCGTAATGAAGCGGTCGATTTTAGGTTTAGAAGATGCTGCATTTTCCACGGCATCAAGAATTTTAGTAACCATGGATTCTTCAAGAACCTTATCAACGCGCATCGTAATGCGACCAGATTCATTGATGCAACCAGACATAAGTTGAGTACCAGGTACAGCGCGAACCGGTACAGGTTCACCTGTTACAGGCGCTGTGTTAACGCGAGTTTCACCTTCAAGAACTGTACCGTCTAAAGGAATTAAATCGCCAGGGCGAACTTCGATAGTACTGCCTACCTCAACCTTTTCAGGAGCCATAACTACGATTTCACCACCGCAGCCTGTATCTACAACCCGCACCTCTTGAGGACGCATATCGACAGCGTTCATGATTTCTGTACGACTACGATCAGTTGCTTTTTCTTCGAAGAACTCACCGATACGGTAGAACAAGATAACGCCTACGGCTTCAGGCAATGCATCGATAGCAATAGCGCCTAATGTAGCGATAGACATCAAGAAGTTCTCGTCGAACACTTGGCCTTTTAAGATATTGCGACCTGCGATACGCAATACTGGGAATGCAAGAAGAATATACGCAATATAGTAAATTGGAGTTTCGATAGACTCTGGCAAGCCGATGGACGGCACAACTGTAGTCAACCCTTCGTAGGCCATGAATAACAAGCCTGCTACGATAACTGCAATTGTTACTGCATCACCGCCGTGATCGTGATCATGACCGTGGTCATCTATAGCCGCTTTAGATTTACGCTCGTAATCGGCTACTGTTACGCCCTCTTCGATGGAGTCACAAATAGCTTGAATATCGCGTTTTAATGCTTCACGGTCTTCCCAAGCACCAGTTAAACGCAATTGATGTGTTGCTACTGTGAAGTTAGCAGATTCAATACCATCCATTTTGCGGATGCGATCTTCAATTTTTGCTGCGCAGTTCGCACAGTTTAAATCCTTCAGCAATAATGTTTCTTCCATGATATCTCCTTTGATAATAGTGAAAGCTTCTTTCCTGTATTATAAGTTAATTTATTGTCTATTTCTAATACTTATTAGACATATCTTGTTTCATATCTTGTTATATATGTTCCTAAACATTATTCATCAGATATTTTTATTTATATGAATATCTGTTCATATGTTTATATTACATCAAAGGAGATTAAATGTCAATACAAAATCATATTCAATATATATCAAATTTTATTTACTTTAGTTCTAACTATATTCACCTTAAATCAAATTTCGTTCTACCAAGAATTTATGTGCTACATCAGCTGGCAGTTGATGTTCCGTTTCAACGGCGTAATTCATCTTCGCCATCTCTTGATCTGTAATCGTATGATTCAAACTTTCTAATACAGGGCGCAGTTCAGGATGAGCAATCAATACTTCGCTACGCACCACATTACCAGACATATAAGATGGATATAAATGTTTATCATCTTGTAACACCGTAATCGGTGCAATACTTAATTGACCATCAGTCGTGAATATCGGCATTGCATCCACCTCATCACGACCAATAGCCGTATATTTTAGCCCTATATCCATATCTTTAGTAGCTTTAAAGCTCATGCCATACACGCGTTGTAATCCAGCATAGCCATCCTCACGTCCAAAGAAATCATATTCCCCTCCTAATGTTAGGGATGGTGCTATACGAGCAAGATCAGAATACGTTTTTACGCCATAAGTCTGAGCAATTTCATTACGCACCCCTATGCCATAGGTATTATTAAAACCGTACATGCCGACCCACTCAAAATTATATTTCTCTTTATAGGCCTGTGAAAGCTCATTAAATAGACTTTCATCATACGCATCCGTACGTTTTAGCACAGCAGACCAAGCCGTACCAGTATATTCAGGATATATATCAAATTGGCCAGAAAGCATAGCTGGTTGAATATTTGATGTACCACCACCGACACCTTCTGTAACCTCTACGGTTAAATCAGTCTTCTTCTCGATTAATTCTTTTAAGATATTCCCCAAAATAAGCTGTTCAGTCATAGGCTTCGTTGCAATATGAATAACATCAGTCTTCACATGATGGCAATACATAGCCCAGCCACCTATACCCATCGCAATTATCGTCATAATCGAAACAAATATAATCGTATAGCGCTTCATATGAGGGCTAATACGTGTTACTCTTTCACCTAGAGAAAAGAGAGCATCAACGGTAATGGCTAATAGGGCAATCAGTAGACTGCCTGCAATTGTCAAAGCACTTTGATTTGTTGTAATCCCCCTATAAATCGCCACACCTAAGCCACCAGCACCAATAAAAGATGCAATACCTGTCAAGGCAATGGTCATAACGAGCATAGTCCGTATACCAGCCATAATAGTCGGCATGGCCAAGGGAATCTCTATATTCCACAAACGTTGAATCCGCGTAAGTCCTAACGCAATTCCCGCTTCACACATAGCTTGATCAATTTGGTTAAGACCAGTAAATGTATTTCGTACCATCGGTAATAAGGCATAGATAACCAATGCAATGATAGCGGTCGTATTACCAACACCCGATACATACAACAAAAGGCCTAACATCGATATAGATGGAATCGTATATAGGAAATTAACCACTACCATAACGGGCGCAGCTAGCCGTTTATATTCGTATATAAACACACCCAATAATCCACCGATGATGGTAGCAATAACAGAAGCTAATACTGAAATTTCTATATGTTCCCATAACAACTGGAGGAAAAAATCATAGCGATTGATAAGTAATGATATGACCTCATGCATTACAGATACCGCCTTTCTCATAAAACAATACAAAGAGTATATATAGTCATATAACAGCTAATCATATAGGGTATTTTTATACGAGAATATAATTAAATTACAACCCTTTTCATCATTGTATACCGAATCACACCTTAACTCTAGCCCTTAAACCATATATAAAGACAACTCTTTATATTGTCATATCATACAGATTCAATTCCTTAATAGATCTAAAGGGAATATCTATGCCTTGAACAGATATAATTTGCATTTGCGCACTAATCATATCAACAGCCCCTATAAGCTCTGTATATCTTTGTTTATTGTAGTAAACAATTCGCACCCATTCTCCGCAATGTATAGTCTGTAAAACCTTATTTAACTCATCTACTTGATCCTCCGATAGCTCTACACGATGCTCTTTAGGCCGTGCCACAGCTGCCAGTAATACTTCAAATCCCTTTAATGCCGCAAAGGGCATAAATTGTTTTGCTCGTTGCAAACGAGACATACGATGTTTCATTAATGTATACCTCCCCTTATGCGACTAATCTATTTTCAATTGTTGTCCTTCGTTCAATTACCATGGTATCCATTACACTATTTATTCCCCATTATGGCCACCTACCAAGGTATTTCTAAAGCGCATTGTCCCTTCATCTTGCAAGCTAGAGGCACGTAAAATAGAGTTTTTACCGAACTGCTCCTTGATAGATAACATCGCCTCATGTACTTGCCGCTCCTTTTCCTCTTCCTCCGTCACAAGAGAGCTGAATAAATCTACCTCCTGAGGTATAGCAGAGCGATTGACTAAATCCTCAAAGCTTACGCCTATACGCCGTATAAGTTCATTTTTATGGCAATGTTGTTCATATAATTTAATTACTGCCGTCGTTAATGCTTGCAATGAATCAGTGTACTGTTTAAGCTTTTTAGAACCTCCAGTAGAGCGCACCATATCATCTGCATAGCCAATATGAATATGAATATGATTCGTAACCCCTTTGATTTGTAAAAGCTCTAGTACCAAGGACTCCACCATTTCTCGCATAGGCACGTACGCCTCTTCATAAGTATAGTTACGCAATAAAATCTGGCTATGCGAGATAGAATGCTTGATAGGACGATACGCATGGATATCTGCAATCGTACACGGCTCACGGCCCCAAGCATGATCGATAATGAGCTCTGCATTAACACCAAATTCCTTGTACAACTTGGCCTCTGGAACCATGGTGATGCCATGCAAATCATAAGCGCCATACTTGTGCAAACGATTGGCTATACCCTTACCAATCTGCCAAATGTCGGTCAACGGCTGATGATACCAAATTTTCTCTTTAAAGAGGCTTTCATCAAGATAACCTATAAAGTCAGGCGCATGTTTTGCGAGGATATCGAGAGCAATTTTGGCGAGAAATAAATTCGTTCCAATCCCAACAGTAGCATAAATATTAGTCGCCTCTAGTACCGCATCAAGTAACATCTGCGCTAGCTCACGAGGCGTTTTCTTGTAAAGTGGCAAGTAGGGGGTGATATCGATGAAATACTCATCGATGGAGTACACATGCACATCCTCAGGTGCCACATACTTGAGCAAGGTCCCATAAATCTGAGCAGACGCCTGCATATACCGCTTCATATGGGGCTTTACCGTTAAGTATTCAATGTGTGGAGGAATCTCAAAAAGACGACTGCGATTCTTAACGCCTAACTTTTTTAAGGCCGGTGAAATAGCCAATGTAATAGCCCCTTTGCCACGAGACCCATCGGCCACCACCAAAGGCGTCGTAAACGGATCCAGCCCCAAATCGGCGCACTCCACAGACGCGTAAAAACTCTTCAAATCAATACACATATACATCCGATCCGTATCAGCTGAACCCATACAAACACCTCCTCAAACCGCTAAATCACTAGACTCTACCAGAAATATGAAAAGAAGAATTTCTATGATTAGTATAACAAAAATACTGAGTATTTTCAAACATATGTTTGTTATTATAAAGGTAAATTTATAGAAAAATAAAAAGCACCTAACACTAGATATATAATCTAATGTTAGATGCCATATGTTTAACAGACTATTAAAGATAGCTAATTTATTTCTATCAAAACAAACTTAATAACACTAATCCCCCTAATACAATTGAAACAGCGCCATACTCAATAGTTATCGTCACATTATCTATACTTACTTCTCCATTTTTTGCAAGCACACCTGTCGGACTAAATTGAACCATAGGTCCACTGGTTGGTGCAAAAGGAATATAAAACTCTACACTTTCAGCAGTATGAGTCTCACCATTCAAGATATACTTAATATCATAACCATAAATATATTTATCCATACCACGAGCTACAAATGGTATTTCCTTTATAACTCGTGGAAGTATAGACACAATCGTTACTGGAGTTCCATTGTGACGTAATACAAATCGTTTGATAATTAAATACAACCCACTAAGTATTAAGCAAAGAGCCACACAATAGAAGTAAAATACAAAAAACTCAAAGCCGCTACCCATCACGCGCTCCTTTCCCAGCAATACACTGAAAACTATCTAGTTCTATTATATATTGATGGGACTTATTTTGGCTAACGTAATACAAAAAGAGCACCACCTATCGAGGGGCGACTTACGTATCGTTTGGAGCCACGAGGTAGGTGGTGCTTTTTTGTAACTAAGTTGTCGAAATAAAGTCGGGCCCCATCAATATAGGCGCGGCCCGATAGTTTTCATTATTGTTCCGGCCCCATGTCTCGGAATTCCACGTCTCTAAATTGTGTTAATTCTCCAATGAATTGGAGTTCCACAGTGCCGACGGAACCATTACGGTGTTTACGAATGAGGACTTCTGCATTGTCCCCTTTTTCAGAGTTTTCATCGTAATATTTATCGCGGTACAAGAAGATAACGATATCTGCATCTTGTTCAAGGGAACCAGATTCACGAAGGTCAGAAAGTACAGGCCGTTTATCTGGTCTGCTTTCAACACTACGAGATAACTGAGACAAGGCGATAAGCGGCACGTTAAACTCACGAGCGATCAATTTAAGGTTACGAGAGATTTCAGACACCTCTTGTTGACGGTTCTCGCTGCCCTTGCCACCGTTGCGGCCTTGCATCAACTGAATATAGTCGACGATAACGAGATCAAGACCATGTTCTACCTTAAGGCGGCGCAGTTTAGAGCGCATATCTTGTACGGTAAGGCCCGGCGTATCATCGATAAAGAGCTTGGATTTACTCATGCGATCCGCCGCAGCGATAACCTTTTCCCAGTCAGCAGGGTCCATGTTCGCACGGCGCAACTTTTCAGAGCTTACACCTGCCACGGAGGAGAGAATACGACCAACGAGCTGTTCCTTGCCCATTTCTAGGGAGAAGAACGCGACCGTCTTGTCATACAACATCGTTACGTTTTGAGCGATGTTCAATGTGAAAGCCGTTTTCCCCATTGCAGGACGAGCGGCTACGAGGATGAGGTCAGATTTTTGTAAACCATTAAATACATGGTCTACGTCCTTAAAGCCCGTTGGCACGCCTGTAATAGCGCCATCATGCTGTTGCAATGCATTTAGCTTATCTAGGTTAGATAATACGACCTCACCGATAGGAGCAAAGGATGATTCAGACTGTGTTTGACCACTTACGTCTAGCACCATTTGCTCAGCCTTGTTGAGGATAGCCGTTGGCTCATCTTCACCGGCATAGGTCATGCCTACGATTTTATTCCCTGCATCGATAAGGCGACGCAACTGAGCTTTCTCGCTAATGATCTTCGCATGTTCCTCTACATTGTAGGACACAGCCTCATTAGCAAGAGATGTAATATAAGCAAGACCACCTACCGCGTCGAGCCGCTTACGACGGTCTAACTCTTCACCAACAGTGATGAAGTCCGCCGTCTTGTTAGCATGCACAATTTCTAAGATGGCATCATAAATAATACGATGTGCATCGCGGTAAAAGTCTTCAGATTTTAGAATACTCGTCACTGTATCAACAACAGCACCCGAGTTGGATCCATTCGTTAATAAAGCCCCCAAAACGGCCTTTTCCGCATCTAGATTATGCGGTGGAATGCGTACATCCATGATAATCCCCTTTACAAAACCACTATGGATAAAAGAATTCACCATACTCAAAGAGCATGGTGAACACTATTATTCAGCTACTACGTTAACCTTGATAGTACTTGTAATCTCAGGATGAACACGAACGAGTACGTCATGTACGCCTAATGTTTTCAATGGTTCTTTGATTTCGATTTTCTTTTTATCGATATCTACTTTGTATTGAGCTTTAGCTGCATCGGAAATGTCTTTTGCAGTAACGGAACCAAATACACGACCTTCTTCACCCATGCGAACTTTTACAGTTACTTCAACCTTAGCCAATTGAGCTGCCAAGATTTTAGCTTCATCATTCGCTACAACTTTGTGGTGAGCAATGGATTCTTGTTTTTGTTTCGCATTATTTACGTTAGTCGCTGTACCTTCAAGGCCAAGACCTTTTTTGATCAATACATTGCGGCCATATGCATCGCTAACTTCAACGATTTCGCCTTTTTTACCAACCTTTTTAACGTCTTCTAACAATACTACTTTCATTGTTCTTCCTCCTCTTTCTCAGCGGAATGAAGGGCTTCAAGAGCATGCTCTAAGATAGCCTTCTTCGCTTCCTCTATCGTCATACCTTGTAATTGGGCACCAGCCACTGTTCTGTGACCGCCGCCACCCAAGGCTTCCATTACAACCTGTACATTTACCTTGCCTTTGGATCGAGCACTAACGCCGATACCGCCGTCATTCAAAGAGTAAAGTACAAAGGCTGCTTCAATATCTTCATTACTGATGAGCATATCCGCACTTTGTGCAGCTAATGCCATCATATCCTTCAAACCTTCAGGTGCTACTGAAATAGCAATCCCTTCAGTTCGACTGGCTTCAAATACCATTTTAGCACGCAATTGGATGGAATCGAAGGTTTCAATAAATAATTGTTTAACCTTATCAATATCCGCCCCCGCACGGCGCAAGAACGCGGCCGCTTCAAAGGTACGAGCACCAGTTTGTTGGATAAAGTTCTTCGTATCTAATACGATACCTGCATAAATACCTGTAGCTTCAGCTTTTGAAAGTTTTACGCCACCACCTGCATATTGTACAAGCTCTGTTACGAGCTCAGATGTAGATGACGCAGTTGGTTCCAAGTACGTAAGCAATGGGTTTTCAACAAAGTCCGCTGCACGACGGTGATGGTCGATAACGATGCGTCGTTCTGAAATTTCCAGAGCCTCTTGAGCAGCTACCATTTCTTGACGATGCGTATCACATACGATAGTAAGCGTATTCGCATCTACCCACGCTTTTGCTGCCTCTGGGGTAATAATATGTTCCGTCCAGAACTCATCGTCTTTCAAAACAGTCACCATTTTATCAATAGCACTAGTTTCCTTTGAAAGCACGATGCGCAATTCTTTGCCCAAAGTCCGTGCAATAGCTACAACACCGATAATACCACCTAATGCATCGTAGTCTTCACGTTTGTGGCCCATCACAAGGATTTTATCGGAATCAAGCATAAGCTCATGTAAAGCTTGTGATACAACACGAGCACGAACGCGCGTATTCTTCTCAACACCAGCTGTATTGCCACCGAAGAAGCGGGTGCTTTCACCATCCATAATACACACTTGGTCACCACCACGACCCAATGCAATATCTAAGGCAGCACGAGCACGACTAGACACCTCTTTTACAGAGCCTACATTCTCGCTAATCCCCACAGAAATCGTAGCTGGCACTTGACGAGGAGAAGGCAATTTACGAATGCGTTCAAGCACTTTAAAGCCATTTTCCTCCATCTCATGAAGGGCGCCACGAGAAATAGCAAAGGTATACATATCGTCTTGGAAGTTACGAATAAAGCCTTCATAACGGTCAATTTCATCCATAATGATATTATTAATATCTGCCCAAACGCTAGTATACTCGCGGTCACTAAGACCTTTAGTCAATTCTTCGAGATTATCGATTTGAATCATGCCCCATACAGGCTGATCCTCTTCAGCTTTAATACGGGCCTTTTCGAGAGCCGTAATGTCCTTAAAGTACAGAGCCATGACTGCATGTTCGGCCAATTCATCTTCACTATGAATATCTGGTCGCGTATCACGAGGATCGATGAATTTGTAGATAATTTGGAAATATCTTTCATCATATTTTTCCGTCATATATCCGGATTTGCCCCAGATTTTATCGATACGGAAGCCAGGCAATAGAGCAGACATTTTTTGAAGTTTATTCCAGTCTACTGTAACCCAGTCTGCAAAGACGCTATTATTCCATACCAAGGTGCCTTGTTTATTAACAAGGACAATGCCCATCGGTAAATTTTGTAAAGCAAAGTTAGAAGCTTGTGTGACGTTTTTCATCATCGCCCCAAACTGTTCCCTTGCTAAACGACGCCGGTTATGAAGGGTATTGTAGTTAACCAAATATGCCGCTACTACGATAATTAATGCTAAAACTGCAATAGCCCAGTTCAAATAGGCCAGCAACAATAACAACAATACGATAACGGTAATAATGGTAACTTCTAAACCTTCCCATTTTCGTTGAAAGGATTTCATAACGGCCTCCTTTCTGTTACTACTGACGCGCTTTGTAACGTGTCCGTAAATCTAAAAACATATCTATAACACCAAATATTGCTAATGCCTGCCCAAAGAAAAATGCATATACACCAAGCAATATCCACTTCAATTTATTACTCATGCGATAACTACTCATTAAATCTGCTAAAGCTGCAAATCCATGAACAGAACACATAGAGCTACCTAGGAGTAATACATTAGTACTAATGGCTGTGACCCATGAAGAGTTCATATTGATATGTGGAGCACCATATATACCAATGATGCCTAAAGCATATAGCCCTGCACTCCAAACGGGCATTCTCCATTCTTCAATGGGTAAAAATCGAGGTATGGAGATACGTAATCGCTTACCTAACCATATAGATATCTGAATAGTTATATAACTATATGATACTGCAGCTATAGCTACAGCTACAAAAAACGCATCCTTCAAACCAGTAGCAAGCTTATCCATATTTTTTACAAATAAATCAGCTTGTTCCTGTGTAATATTAGAATTCGTCTGCAATGCTTGATCAGCAATCATACGAGCTTGCTCTGTCATCTGTGTATCTATCCTTGATAGGTCAATACCAGATATATACGCTTGTGCAATAAAAGTTACTAATACGGCAACAAACATAGCAATACTAGGGAGTAATAGCCGTTTAATCGTTCCTAAAGAAAGACGATTACCTTCTCCTACTCCTACACCTACCGCAGCAAATAAACCAACAGGTATACCATTCCATGGTCCAAACAAGACTACCGCTAAGAAAGTAGTGACAACAGCTGCCGATATACTATATTTACGGCCCCATTTTGTTCCAATTATGCCAATGGCTGCAGGTGTAACAAAAAATGATAAAAAAGCGAAAGCTGGTATATAAACACTGATAGCACTAAGGATAACACCTATAGCACTAACAAATCCAGTTTCTACCATCGCTCTTGTATTTGTTTGTTTCATAAATCTCCATTCTAAATCAAAGAAGATAGATTAATTGGTATCTTTTAATTATAACAGTTTAAAAAGGTAACTTCAAATACCCTATGTAGTAGATAAATGCGATAGCACCGCTATTTATGGTAGATTTAAAAGGTTCCTTTTAACATGTTAAAAGTACCACACCTTGAGGTGCGGTACTTTCATATATTGTATTTGATTATACGTCTTGAATAATCGGCAAGATCATAGGACGACGGCGAGTTTTATCATAGAAGAATTTACCCAACGCGTCGCGTACGTTTTGCTTAATAGTAGTCCAATCTTTAATACGTTGCATTTCGCATTCTTCAAGGACTTGGTCTACACGATGTTCTGCAGCAATCATAAGTTCTTCTGCATCACGTACGTATACGAAGCCACGAGATACGAGGTCTGGACCAGCTACGATTGTACCAGAAGCTTTGTCCATCGCCATGACAACGATAACCATACCTTCTTGAGCCAATTGTTGACGGTCGCGGATAACGATGTTACCTACGTCACCAACGCCAAGGCCATCTACGAAGATAGCGCCAGCTTGTACACGACCGGCTTTGCGACCACCATCTTTATCGAATTCAAAGATTTGACCATTGTCGCCGATAAGGACTTTCTTAGGATCTACGCCCATAGCTACACCAAGTTCACCATGACGGCGCAACATGCGGTACTCACCATGAACTGGGATGAAGTATTCTGGACGAACAAGGTTAAGCATTGTTTTAAGCTCTTCTTGGCTCGCATGACCAGATACGTGGATACCACGATCTTTACCGTATACTACGTGACAACCTAGGCGAAGCAAGTTATCAATAGTTCTACCTACAGCACCTTCGTTACCAGGAATTGGTGTAGCAGAGATGATAACAGTATCATTCGGTGCCAATTCTACAGTACGGTGATTGCTAGTAGCCATGCGGGACAAGCCTGCCATCGGTTCACCTTGAGAACCAGTTGTTAAGATCATGATTTGGTCATCTGTGTAGTTGTGCATTACATCTACGTCGATGATTGTATTTGGTGGAATGTTTAAGTAACCGCGTTCTTGAGCGATTTCTGTAACATTTACCATACTGCGGCCCATAACGACAACCTTACGGTTGAACATAACTGCCGCATCAATAGCTTGTTGGATACGAGATACGTTAGAAGCGAATGTTGCCAAAACAACGCGGCCTTTTGCTTCGCCAACAGCTTGTTTGATAGCAGGACCTACGGAACTTTCAGAACCTGTAGTACCTGGTTTTTCAACGTTTGTAGAGTCGGACATCAAGGCCAATACACCTTTATTACCGAGCTCAGCAAATTTGTGCATATCCATCAAACGGCCATCAACTGGCGTTTGGTCAATTTTAAAGTCACCTGTATGAAGCACAGTACCGATTGGTGTATCGAAGTACACAGCACAGGAGTCAGGGATGGAGTGGTTTGTTTGGATAAAACCAACCTTCACTTGACCAATTTGAACTTCATCGCCTGCAGCAATAGTACGAAGACATTTTGGAGATACCTTATGTTCTTTAAACTTGCCTTCAATCAAACCACAAACGAGGTTTGTTGCATATACTGGGCAGTTAATTTCTTTCATAAGGTATGCCAAGGAACCAATATGGTCCTCGTGACCATGGGTAATTACGACAGCTTTCACGCGATCCTTATTCTCAATGATATAGCTCATATCAGGAATAACGATATCTACGCCAAGCATATCTTCGCTAGGGAACGCAAGGCCAGAGTCGAGAACGATAATTTCGTCCTCATATTGGAAGATGGTCATGTTTTTACCGATTTCACCAAGACCGCCAAGAGGGATGATTTGGAATTTACCCTTATTAGCGCCATTTGGTGTACGACCTACTAATTCCACAGGAGCCTCTTGATTGTTGCGGTTTGTGGAGCGATTATTTGGACGGTTGTTATTACGGTTTTGACTATTGCGACCATTGTTAGAGCGCGTATTACGCGTATTTTCACTACGTTCACCACGTGGTGCACGAGTTTGACGAGGTTTACGTTCTGTACGTTCTTGACCTTCACCTTGCTCAGCATTGCGACGTGTATTTGTACGGCGTGTCGTATTAGTACGACCACCATTTGCATTTGTACGAGTATTTGTACGGCGTTGGCGTGTTGTGCCTTCACCTTCACCAGCTGCATGTTGACGAGTACGACCCTCGCCAGCAGGGCGGCGTGTATTAGTACGGCGGCGAGTCTGTTTATGTTCGCCTTCAGCCGCAGCTGTACGAGTAGCAGGTTTTGCTACTGTTGGTTCTGCTTTCACTTGTGCAGTAACCTGATTATCTGTTGTATTCACAGTTCCTCCTAAAATTTTGTTCATTATTTTATTTAACATAGTTTCTTTTCTCACCTATCACTTGAATTGATCTATGCTATGGAGGCCACACAAAGAAAAAGGCGCTAAAATACTAGCGTCTCGTCAAATAGGCGCAAAAATGCGCTATCAATTTTTGCCGTTCCTAGTGTTGTTGTGACCATTTGCCATAGCAAATGAGTATATTGCCATCATTAGACATGTCAGCCGCGACGGGTACGTTCTCTTCGTTCCTATCCAATGGGTCTTGCAATATAATCCGATCGATTTTGATGAAAGCCTCGCTTTCATACGTTATGTCTATTGTAACATAAAAATAGCGTTAACAAAAGAGGGTAGCCCCCATGTTAACGCTACTTAGATATATCATATTCTATTTGTCATCATCGGGCATAGTTTTGTAAAATCCTTCGATACGCCACGCACCATTCTCTTCAATGACAGAAATATAGCGCTTCATCGGCGTTGATTCTACAACACCGGCGCCAACCTTTGTGGTTTGTAGGCTTGCATCAAAGACAATGCGCTTCAAATCCCCTGTGCGACTCACCCTTGTAACACCCAGGGATACTACATCCACCTTTGGCGCTTGTTTCATGGACTCTAGCCATTTTTGTTTTTCTGTCGGGTTTGTACTAGCTTGGCTAATGATATAGGTGAAAGCCTTATCATAATCCTTGTTATTCAGGGCATCAAAATAATTTTGCACAGAAGCTCGCGCTGCTTCCGCACTGCCTTCACCAACGATAGAGTTTGTAAGCCATCCGTCAGGGAATACTTCATTAGCTGGGCCCATCGCACGTAAAGATGCGCCAAACACACAGATTACTATAACAAGTAATCCCACTAGAACACGTGTAGTTAAAGCACTACTCGTAGGAGATACCTTCATAATAGATGCCAAGCGCTTATCTATGACGATATGTTGCAATGCGCTGCCATATTGATTATCCTGTGGCTGTCCTTTTACACATAACAAACCTAATAAGATCAAAGGCCCTACAAAAGGAATAAGAAACAACAACAAGGTAGCGCTGCTTTTACCTGTATCATGGAGGCGTCGTACAGATAACGCAGCCAAAGGCATCAAGGATACTAAGCTGAGTATGGCAACGATAAGACCTGCTAATCCGATTAGATAGGGCCCCGTTTGGAATATGGCTGTCAAACCATAAAACACCGCTAACAAGCCAACAATAGCAATATGCCATAACAACAGAAATTGGAAAAACTCCCTACGAGAGGCGCGACCATCAGTATCCATGAACTTTTTCCCCATCACATAGAGGAATGTATCCTTATAACTCATTTGGTAATGGGCGAAAGGATAGATTACATCGCCTTCTGGTGCGATACGCTCCACCTCTGTGGCCACCGTATACTGTCCACAAGTAGGACAAAACATAGCCGCTTCATCACAATAATGACGGCAAGCATCACAATAACGTTTCATAAACTTCTCTCCAAAACTCTCAATCTTTTATTACTTTAAAGCTCTCAATCGTTTATTATTTTAAATATGTATCTACCGCCTCAGCGAACCCTTGTCTATAGAGATTAGCCCCACCGTTTGCAGGGTGGCGTAAGCCAATAGCAGACAGGCCAAATTTGCCCATTGTATCAGCAGACTTTTGCCCTACGGCCAGCATAAGAGGTTCTACACCGCCTAGCTCTAGATGTAAATCTAACAAGCGTTTTGTGTACTCCCAACCTAATTGTTGTTCTCTCTCCGTAGGTGTACGGTTCGTCAATGGATTTCCATCCTTATGTGGATGGAAAGGGAATATATTCCACAACAATGTATCATAGGGGTCGATACCTTTTTCTACGATAGCACTCCACACCACCGTATCAGTAGGTTCATTAAAGCCATCCTTCTGCTGTGTTCCTTTTAATAAAGAGCTAGTAGGAGAACTAGTGCGTTCCAATCGAATAGTCGTGACATCCTTCGCACGAATGGTTTTATGCTTATCTAATAGCATTCTCTCACAAGTAATAGCAATACCTGTAAATCGTCCCCCTTGATACCCTACAGCCTCAGCCACTACAAAGACCTTAGCGCGACCTAAACGAGGCAATAAATAGGCTACCAAATTATCTCGACGCACTTGAGCCGCATCAAAACCATCTGTAACGATCTCTAAATCGGGATTTATCTCGCCCCAAGGATTATGAACGAGACTACCTTGATACTGGGCAAGCCAATCCACAAAACCGCGCACCTTTTCTACACGCTTTGTATCAAAGGACGCTATATATTCATCAAAAGACATGCTCTTCTCTAAATCAAATAAAGACATACAGCCTCCAGTTTAAATTTCATATGTTATTACCGATATATATCTACTATACATGATAATTACACGAATTGCAGAAGAAATATAAAAACCACCCAAGGACGTCGAAATACTTGGGTGGTTCTTTTAAGGTGTACACTAATGGAACTCCTTACTCTTTTAGCTACTTATAGTATACATTATTTTAGGATTTTGTCTATTATAATTAAAGAAACCATCTAGGTATGTCGCAGTCCCTAGGTGGTTTCTTTTGTGCACTCAGTGGAGCACTTACAATCTTTAGCTACTTATAGTATACCGTAAAACAACTAAATATAGAACTCGATTTTGTCTTCTTTTGCTAGTTGGAATTGTTCGAAGATGTGGTTACGTATATTAACAAAGTTCGGCGATGTACGGTCTGTTCTGTCGATGATGTTCACAGGGATGATAGTTTGTACACGACCTGGATTTGCCGCTAGTACTACGACGCGATCTGCAAGGACTACGGCTTCTTCAATGTCGTGCGTAACGAATACTACAGTTTTACCTTCTTCACGGCAGATGCGTGAGATTTCGTCTTGCAAGTTGATGCGTGTCAACGCATCAAGAGCGCCTAGTGGCTCGTCCATAAAGATGATATCTGGATCCACCGCTAGTGCACGGGCAATGGATACACGTTGTTGCATACCCCCAGATAGTTCTGCAGGATAGCGATTGCGAGCATGATCGAGGCCCACCATTTTAACGTATTTATCGATGATAGCAGGACGCTCTTCTTTAGGCACCTTTTTACTTTCAAGACCTAACTCAATATTGCTTTCCACCGTACGCCATGGCAACAAGCCATAATTTTGGAATACCGTTACATATCTGAGTTGAGGCGCTTTCACCTCTTCACCGTCGATAGTAATGGAACCAGATGTAACGAGCTCAAAGCCTGCTATAGCGTTTAATAGCGTACTTTTACCGGAACCAGAAGGGCCTAGGAGGCAAATAAACTCGCCCTTTTCAATATCTAGATTAATATCTTCAAGAATGGTGAGTGGTTCCCCATCTTTCATAAATTCCTTGTGTGCATTACGCACCGAAATGTAACCCATGAGGCCACCTCCTATTTCTCAATACCCCAACGTTTGTAAATCCATTTTTCGATGAGGGAAACGCCCCAATCGAGTAAAAGCCCAACAAAACCGATGGTTAAAATAGCTACCATCAAAAGATCGTTACGCAAGTTATTTCTCATATCGATAATGAGGAAGCCAAGGCCTGTTTGGGAGCCTACCATTTCCCCTGTTACAAGGAAGATCCACGCCGTACCGAGAGCGATGTGAAGACCCGATGCAATGCCTGGAAATACGGCAGGTAATACGATTTTAAATAACAGTTCTGGCTGTTTAATACCAAAGTTGCGCGCTACCTTGATGTACACAGGGTCAATATTTTGAATAGCAGACACGGTGGACAATAGCACCGGGAAGAATGCTGCGATAAAGATGATAACGATAGCTGGTGCTTGGCCGATACCGAAGAAGAGAACGATAAAGGGCAACCACGCCACAGGAGAAATTGGTCGAATGACTTGAACGATTGGATTGATGTAGTTCCAAATCCCCTTATACCACCCCAAGATAAGGCCGAAGAATACACCAGCCACAACAGAAATGATGTAACCAATGAAGAACCGTACTAAACTATCTGCAATATCCTTAAAGAGGACACCGTCTCCAATGAGTTCACCAAAGCCGACCAACACCTTATACGGCGTTGGCAATAGCGCTTCGTTAAAACCGCCGAGGCGAACGATTAACTCCCAAATTAGCCAAGCTGCGATAAATGAGCCCGGCACATATGTATATTTCTTCATGGTCCCCCTCCTATGGTAACAATGATGTATCTACAAACTCTGAATAGGTCGGCACTTTTTTGATTAAATCAATATGTGTCATATGATGCACAAGCGCATTATAACGGTCCTCTGTAAGGGCTAAATCTTTAAACCCAATCATTTGTAAGGAACGTTCAATAATAGGATCCTTAAACTTCATATATTTTAAGGAAATCTCCTTTTGGGACTCTGGATGCTCATCTAGGTATTTACCTGCATCGAGATAGGCCTTGGTGAAAGCTTTTGCCAAGTCATGATGTTCATCGACGAATTGACCATTAAACACAAGGGCACAGCAAATATTATCATGCCAGAGATGGTCAGGATCTTCGAAGACCTTCCCAGTTCCCATTTCAAGGGCTAGAGAGCCAAATGGTTCGGCTACACTATACCCAGCAATTTGACCTACCGATAGAGCAGATGGCATTTCTGGAGGGCTCATTTCTACGATTTGTACATCTTTTTCAGAAAGACCCGCTTCTTCAAGCATGCAATCCACGAGAACTTTTTGAGTAGATTGTTTATGAGGGATAGCAAAGGATTTGCCTTTTAAGTCTTGAACGGAGTTAATATCCTTATTAACGATAATAATATTACCCTCTGTATGACCAAGTGCAGCAGCACGGACATCAATGCCTTGTTCACGAGCCTTTACACCAAGTTCAACAAGAACAGCTGCGGCATCTACCTTACCAGTATTTAACGCATCCATAAGCTCTGGCCAAGACCCATATTTAACAAGCTCTACATGAACAGGACCATCTGCCGTTTCCAGCTCTTTTGTAGCAAATACTGGTAATGCATGGGTAATTGGTAAATAGGCTACGCGTACAGTCTTTAATTCTTGTGCCGTCTTTGGTTTATAGTGTTCATGATAACCATAGGCTATGCAGCCAATAACCAAGAGAACCACTCCGATGATTAGATACCATGTCTTCTTCATAACTTCCCCTCTTTCTACCTCATAACAAGGGGGCGTTTTTGACACATGTCTTTTTTCGCACTTTTCTAAAACCTAGATGAAGTCTGCTTCTAGAATACCTTGTCTTCTAAACTTATTTATACCCTACTATATCAATATGTATTAATTATGTCAATAAAACACAGCAATATTGTAGGTATTATTATTTAGGTGCGAAAAGTATCAATATAAGAGATCTACTACACATATAACAATAAGTATAGTAGCTACTAGCTAGTGGCAAAACAAACAAAAGATACTCACGAAATACAAAACAGGCAGTATCCATCAGATACTGCCTGTTTCTATATGTGTCTATTCACACATTGTATTAAGTTATTTCATATATATTTAGTTATACTCTATATATTTACTGATAACACATATGTATATATTTACTTGAAGAAAGACTTTTTATTTAATACATATACCTCGGATGTACCTGCTTCGCTAGATTCAGATACATTTGGATAAATAGAAGATTGACGGAAGTGCTTAATCTCTCCTTTTGGAACGATTAACATCAAAGGTTTACCAGATGCGATAATCTTGTTAAATTCCTCTTCGTTAACTTGTTCCATAAGATATTTCTTGGACCATTCAGCACTGCGTTTTTTCAATTTATCTCGATCGTCCCAACGGCTTTCATCACCATTGATCTTAATAATCTTATGACCTGTATAGTATACAGCAGCTGTACTATATCCATTGTAGTAATAGATATCACCATCATAGGAGTCTACCACAGGCACTACATCGATATTACTACGCTGTTTTACAAATGGTTCTAACCCTTCTACCACAACAATGGAAGAAATAACCATCGTACCTAGGACAATGACACTAACAAGACGATACCCTTTTTTCGTATACCATGCGTGGAATAAAAGGATTACGGCTACGGCCGCCACAACATAGAGCAAGAAGTAGAAGCCCCATGGAGCGAAGAATGATCCCGCTACATAAGCAATCCATAAGAGTAAGGTAGGTCCCATAATGACCCATTTAACCGCTCTAGATTTACCTTTACGTATAATCTTCATAACGCCCATAGCGCCGATAGCACTAAAGGGAACTAAGCTCACGAATGTATATAAAGGATATTTTGTAGCCATTAAGGTGTAGAACAAAACGACCCCAACACCCCAAGTCATGTTATAGATAAAGGCTGTATGACGCTGTTTAAAACCATCAATCATACCGTAAATAACAGCACCAGTCCACGGCAAAGAAGCACCTAGGAAGATGGCGATATAATACCACCACACATTATCTTCAGGATGTTCAGATTGTGTGGCCCGTGTTACATTGTGAAGCCCTAAGAAGCCATTGATAAAATCTTGACCATGAACGCTGTACATATACACATACCACGGCAAGCAGACTACACAAAAGGCAAGAATGCCACGCCAATCAAAGATAGCTTTCACCATCGACCAAGAACGATTGATACCGGCAAAAACGAGTAAAATCATACCTGGCAAAACGAGTGCTACAGGCCCCTTTGTGAGCACCCCGAGGGCTGCAAAGATATAGGCCACAATCATAGCATGTGGTTTCTGTTCCACCATCCCCTTATAGGAATAAATCATGACCATGATCGTCGTATAAAGTAGCACCATGTCCGTAATAACGCCATGAGCTACGGTCCAGAACATGAGGGATGTACCAAGAACACCGGCCGCAATTAAGCCGAGGGCCCACTTGCCGCTCATAGTACGCGTCGATTGATACATAGTCGCTACAGATAAAGCGCCAAAGATAGCACTGGGTAAACGAACCACCCAATCGGCAATACCAAAGATTTTAAATCCAATGGCAATGAGCCAATAAATCATAATCGGTTTATCGTACCAATAGGTGCCGTAAATTTGAGGTGACAACCAATCTCCGGAGAGAACCATTTCCTTAGCAGTTAACGCATAGTTAGATTCCACAGGATCCGTAACAGGCAACATATTATTGCCAAACAGATAAAAAACAAGCCATACAATAAATACGACTGGCGTTAATCGTGAAAGTTTCATAAGGGCCTCCTTATCGGCGATTGCGATAGTATTTAAAGCCCAATACAGCCGCTATAATAACGAATACAACAATCATAATAACCAAGAACTCATGATTATATTGGATTAAATCTTTCCAATTTTCACCGAGCACTTTACCCAAGTAAACAAGAAGGATTGTCCAAGGAATCGTGCCTAGTACAGTCCAAATGACAAAATGCCACATAGGATAACGAGCCATGCCAGCTGGGAAAGAAATAAATGTACGAACCCCTGGCAACAAACGGCCAAAGAACACCGCGGCGCCACCATACTTATTAAACATCTTTTCAGCGAGTTCAAATTTATGTTCATTAAAGAATATGTATTTGCCGTATTTCAAAAGAAGTGGACGTCCACCATGCTCACCCATCCAGTAGGATAAGATAGAGCCTACAATCCCTGCTAAAATACCTACAACCATAGTCGTATGTAAATCAAATATACCCTGAGCAATCAGATATCCTGCAAAACCTAAGACAATTTCACTAGGAATAGGAATGTTAGCATTTTCCAAAACCATTGCAATAAACATGGCTCCATAGCCATACGTTTCCATAAATGAAATGATATATTCCACTGTTTTACCCCTTTTTAATCACCATCCGGGTCCATTATGCACAAATTTTTGGGCATAGTATTTTCATCATTACCATACCTATTCGGTATATCTTATATTTTACCATAATAAAAAGGCCCTCACCACAGGTGAAAGCCTTTTTACCATTTAACTGTATACGATTATTGCAATTCAGTAGTTTGAGTTGTTACTTCACGAGCCGTAGTAAATGCAGTAAGTTCTGCATCACCAGAACCAAGAATTACTTTGTTAGCTACTAGCGCGTTAGCCGCTGTTTTAGCATCTTGTAAAGTAATTCCAGCACGAGGAGCACTAATTGTGACTGATGTGCTTTTACCACCGACCGTAGAAAATGTAAGATATACAACGCGTTTTTCCGCCATGTGGGCGCCTCCTTTCACGTTTCATAAACAAGTTCTCAAATCTAGATAGAACGAGGCAATCGTTGGAATTATATAGTTCCTCTAAGATCAAATATGTCTATCTACGATTCATATCAATAAGGATGTGTTTGGATCACCTACAAAAGTAATTTAATCATCTTGATTAATGTCCTAAGGATACTTCATTGACGCGGACCACGTCGGACAAGCTGTGGTCATACAAGGCTGCCAGCGCATTACCAACGGTTTTCACATTATCGTCGGACGCTTCTTCTGCAACACGAGTATAGGTTACGTCTTTGTACTTCGGCGCATCTTCGGTGCCGATGTTAAAGCGCAATACCAATTTTGTGCGTTTAATGTTAGCCATCGTATCACCTCCTTTCACCCTCTTATATTCCTGAGGGTCCCTCTCGACAACCCCCTCTAGAGTAATTACGGTAATCATTGTGAAAGTCTGGGAACTACGGCTCTAACTCTATACTTATGACAGTAACTATATACTTCTTATAGCGACTATATAGATTCAAAAGCAACTACATATATTTCATTAAGCTTATGGCTGTATTAAAACAATAAGGTTCTTATAAATACAAAAAGACCTTTACCAATTCCTAGTTATATATAGGAACCGTAAAGGTCTATAAGATTTATAAATACTATAAAGCACCATTATAAATAGTACTAGTATATTAAACCGCTTAAGTTCAACACTATTCAGTTTTCAATGCCAACATGAAGTCATAGGCTTTAACAGCTGCTTCTGTATCTACAAAGTGTAAAGGATTTAACATGCGACAGAATTTAAAGAGATATTCGTGGTTACGTAAAACATCTTTCACATGTAATACAGTATCACGTGCTGTACGAGCAGAGCTATAACCATTCATCATGGCATAGAGGTAAGAAATCGGCAAATTATCTTCACGCAAGTAGCTGTGAACGAAGATAAGTAAATCCCAACCTTGCGCTGTTAATTCAGGCCAACGACGGCCATTTTCCCAATCTAACAAAGTAATCTTATCTGTATCAGGATCATAGGTAATATCTCTCATGGCAGGGCGCCCATGAGATAAACCATAGTCATGGAGTTGTCCCAATGTTTTACCAAAGATATAGAAGATATGAGTCACCATATCTTGTAAGCTATCATCATCAGGATGTTGAGCCGGCAATTCGCTATAATAGGTTAATGTTTTACCAGACCCTTCTGTAACGAAATAATGCTCTCTAAATCCAGCAATTACAGGCGCTACAGATAGCTGTGTATTTATAAAGGATATTTTATAGAACTCATAATCAAAGGCAGCTCTAGGAGATGGTTTAATCCAACTAGAGCGGCGATTACTGATATCTTGCTTTACATAATAGGTTTTATCGTTAAACTCTACAGGAAAAACACGATGGTCTTTCTCTTGATCAATCATGCGATCGATATATTCTAATAACATATCATTCATTATGGCCTCCCCTTGTATAACACTCTACAACACTAATACTCCCATTTATACAGAATCTAAATTATTGAATACAAAACTCTCCATCTAGGCTAAGTAAGTGCACTCATTACACATAGCCTCATATTTGTTCATATCCATTCTTATTCAAATAGATTATATATCTCTATAATTAATTAAAAGTAACAACACATTAGTTGTTACTCATATAAGTGTATACAATTAATGTTTTTATTATACTACAATTATGACCTGATATCAAAAGAAAAACCCCCTAGCCAAAGCTAGGGGGTTCTTCTGGTAATTATGATAATAGGTTTAGATTTAAGACAGTACGAGGACCAACTGAGGTCATGTCTAAATCAAACGAATTAACCAACGAATTTAGTCACTGCTGCAGTATCAGTTAAGTGACGTTTAGGCATGCCCATTTCTTCAGGGGAGATGCCAAGAGCAAGACCCACTAATTGGGACATGTGCAAGATTGGCATATCTTTGCCACCGCCAACAACTTCTTTTGCTTCTTTTTGGAACATATCAAGTTGCATTTGGCAAAGTGGGCAAGGAGTTACTACGCAATCTGCGCCTTCTGTAGCTGCATCTTTGTTGATGGAGCCAGTCATTTGCATTACGGAATCATGTGCAGGGTATACAGCATGGAAACCGCAGCAATCAAGTTTACGGGAGAAGTCGATTGGTGTAGCACCAATAGCAGAGATCAAATCTGCTAAGGATGTAGGCATTTGATAATCTTCGAAGCCCAATTCAGTTTGAGGGCGAAGAATATGGCAACCATAGTATTCAGCTACACGTAAACCAGTTAAAGGTTTAACAACTTTAGCTTTCAATTTATCCAAACCGTAATCGCGGATCAATACCCATAAGAAATGAGTAATATCAGTTGTACCGCGGTATTGTTTACCGATTTGAGCTAATTTTTTGTTAACTTCGTTCTTTTCTTTTTCGTTGTTATCAAGCTCGTTTTTAGCTTCACGAAGCATCAAAGTACAAGTGTTACATACAGTTAAAAGGTTCAAACCTTTTTCTTCTGCCAATGCAATGTTACGAGCATTTGTAGCAAGTGTAATTTCTGGAGCGATGTCTTGAACGTGGGACGCGCCGCAGCAAGTCCAACCGTCAAGTTCTTCCAACTCGATGCCTAATTTTTTAGCTACAGCAACTGTTGCTAAGTAGTCTTCTTTGGCAGCGCTTTCAAGAACGCAACCTGGGAAAAATGCGTATTTCATTATTTGCTTACCTCCTCAGCTGCTTTCATAAGTCTGCGAACACCATCAATACCATTTACAGGTTTTTGAGGTACTACAAGTTCGAATGGATTGATTTTGCTGTGTTTCCACAAACGTAAAGCATAGAATGCTTGTTTAGCGGAATCTACAACACCATCAGATTTCAAGCTCATAGAAACTTCTTTCAAGCGACCAGTTTTGTAGAGATCGTCTTTGAAAGCAACTGCATGGCGAACGCCTTTGCTGTTAGTAAGACCAGCTTTTGTAGCTTCTTTACGCAAGTTGGAAATATCTTGAGCAGGTTTTAAGTGTTTAGGGCAACGGGAGATACAGTTCATGCAGTGAACGCATTTCCAAAGACCGTTGTCGAATGCAGGTTGAATGTGAGCCATAGGTGCATCATCACGGCTATCCAATACGAAACGGTTAGCTTTTGTGAATACATATGGTTCTAAGAAGTCATCTTGACGTGCAGTCAATTTGTTACATTCAGATGCGCAGCAACCACAAAGGATACATTCTGTACCAGCAACGAATTTTTTGAAGTCAGCTGGAGTTTGGCGAACGATTTTGTCACCTTCGTTGAATTCTGCTTTAAGGAAAATCCAAGGAGCAACTGTTTTCAAACGATCAACTTTTGCTTCCCAGTCAACAACTAAGTCACGGATAACGCGGAAGTTGCCGATAGGTGCAATTGTCAATTCATCAGTACCATAACGTTCTGTTAATTCGTCGATTTTAGCTTCGCAACCAAGCATTGCTTCGCCATTTACGCGAATGGAGCAAGCGCCGCAAACTGCGGAACGGCAAGCTGCCAAGAATGTTAAAGTTGGATCTTGAGTATCTTTAATTTTTTGAAGGCCCCAAAGAATTGTACGGTCAGCTTCATAGTCGAATTTGAAAGTCTGTACAAACGCGCGACCTTGTTGGTAACGGTGAATATGGTAGGTGATTTGTCTCATCTTAGTACTTCCTTTCTTGTGGTTCGTATTTAGTGAACACTACGTCGCGTTCAGTCAATTCGTACTCGCCGTTAGCACCCAATTTGATCAAAGAGTGTTTTAAGTATCTTTCATCATTACGTTTTGGATGGTCTTCACGGATATGAGCACCACGAGATTCACGACGGTGTAAAGCGCCCATAGCAATAGCTTTAGCTACTGTTAACATGGAACCGATTTCACAATAGTTAACGAATGCCATGTTGTAAGTACGTTCAGGGTCACCTACATAACAAGTTTTGTAATCTTCAATCAATTGATCGATTTCTTTTAATGCTTCAGTAATACCGTCTTCATTACGGAAGATACCTACTTTGTTCCACATTGCATCAGCCAATGCATCGCGGATTTCAACTACAGGACGACCGCCTTCACGAGTTGTTACTTCAGTGAATTTAGCTTCCCAAGCTTTTGCAGCTGCAGCTAATTCTGCATCTACGTTAGGTTGTTCATGTGTTTCAGCATAGTCAGCTGCGCCAGCACCGGATACTTTACCGAATACTACGCCGTCTGCCAAGGAGTTACCACCTAAACGGTTAGCACCGTGGATGGAGATACAAGAAGCTTCGCC